>JAGBSU010000212.1 GCA_017631705.1 Clostridia bacterium
AAATCTTTTAAGTATAGGATAGAAAGAGGGAACATCATGAGCAATTATGCCTTACCACCCATTCAAAAAATCGAACCGCTTCCGCTTAACCATTTTCCGACACGCATGCAAACGGTTATTTTCCGCATGTGGGAAACGGTAGCTGCACAGCGTATTGCCGAGGTGCTCGGCATGACCGTCGATGCTGTACGGAAGGTGGCCGACGATATGGGTTTGCCGCCGCAAAAGCATTTGGAGGAATGGCAAACGAAGGGGTATATCACCACCATTCGGAACTTGTGGTGCATTTTGCCGTATGAGCAAATTATTCAGGCACTCGGTTGGACACAACAGCAGTTTGCCGAAGTATTGGTCAATGATGATTTTTTAGCCATTAAATTAGGTGGGTTTACACCATTTAAGCCATATTGCGAACCGGTGGGATACGAGGAACTGACCGCCGAGCAACAAGAGCAAACCGCCATGATTAAAAAGACCATGCAATCAACCTTTGCTTCTTGGTTTGACGGAGCGTTACCGTTCCACTTTTTTGATAATGAGGTTGTCACAGAAGGCACAACCGTCGGTGACGACGAAACAATCAACATGGTGTATTCTTTCTGCGGATTGTACCGCAATGTTTTGGACGAGGATATAAACATTTCCTATCCTGAGGCGTTGCTTGCAAAATACCGTCAAATGGGTGTGAATACGGTGTGGCTGCCGGCGGTATTGTATCAGTTGGTGGAATTCCCGTTTAAACCTTCGTATTCGGAGGGGTTTGAAGAGCGGCAAAGCCGTCTGCGTGAACTGATTGCCCGTGCCGCGAAATACGGTATTAAGGTTTGCTTGTATTTGAACGAGCCGCGTAGCATGCCGGCGGAATTTTTTGAAGAATACCCCGACATGAAGGGTGCTTCTATGAGCGACGGCGGAACCGCCATGTGCTTGAGCGATCCGCGTGTGTTGGAGTATCTCAAACAGGCGGTGGAATCGTTGTGTCGTTCGGTACCGGGCCTTGGCGGATTTTTCTTGATAAACTTTTCGGAAAATCTGACCCATTGCAAATCCAATGCTGTTGAGGCGGAATGCCCGCGTTGTCGTCACATTTCGGCACAAGCGCAAACAGCCGCCGTGATACGCACCATTTCCGAAGCGGCTGTCGGCGTTGACCCTGCAATAAAAATCTTGGCATATACATGGTCATGGAAAAACTTTATTGGCGATGCCGCCGTGAAAGAATTGATTGCCGATTTACCGAAAAATGTGGTGATTATGGCAGTCAGTGAATGGGGCAAGGAATTCTGCATCGGCGGTGTTAACGGTAGAGTAGGAGAATACAGCATTTCTATTCCCGGACCGAGCGAGGAGAACAAAAAAGTTTGGCAGTATGCCAAAGAAAGCGGGCACGATATTTGTGCCAAGGTGTCGTTGAATAACACATGGGAATGCTCGACGGTACCGTTTTTCCCCGCATACGATTTACTGCGTGAACACATGGCGAATTTACACGACGAAGGCATTACCAACTTGATGCTTAGTTGGACACTTGGCGGATACCCGTCGTTTAATTTAAAACTGGCGATTGAATATTTGAAAAAGCCGACCGAAGAAACCTATCAGCGTCTTTTGGAGGAAGAATACGGTGAATTTGCTCCTTGTGTGAAAGCAGCGGCAAGCAAATTTTCCGCGGCATTTCGTCATTTCCCCACACACATTAACGTACTGTATTTTGGTCCGCAAAATTCCGGTCCGTCTAATTTGTTGTACGAAAAAGACACCGGTTGGAAAGCAACCATGACCTGCTACCCGTTTGATAATATTGAAAAGTGGCGTGGTAATTTCCCGATGCCGGTGTTTATCGAGCAGCTGCGTGCTTTAAACGAAGGATGGAAAGAAGGCCTTGCGGATATTGAGCACATGCCCGATTGTGATTTCAAAGATGCGGCTTTTACGGGATATGCGCTGTTCCGCTCGTCTTATTTGCAAGCACAATTTATCCTTAACCGTGAAAGCGGTGACCGCGAGTTGCTCGGTAAAATTTTAGACGAGGAACGCGATCTGGCTATGTTGGTGTACGGTATTATGCAACGCAACAACGCCATTGGGTACGAAGCGGCCAATCACTATTATTTCAGCAAAGGCATGTTGATTGAAAAAGTGTTATGTTGTGAGTATCTGAAAGGGAAAATGGTTGGCAGAGAAAAGTGAAACAGATAAACGGTTTATCCGGTGCGGTTCTCAAACATGTAGCGCTGATTACCATGGTATTTGACCACGTAAACAAGGTGGTCATATTCCCGCTGTTTATTACGGAAAATCCGTCGATGTTGGCGGTGATTATCAGCGAAGTGTTTGGTGTTCTCGGCAGATTTGCGTTTCCGTTATTTTGTTTTTTGCTGGTAGAAGGATTTTGCCATACGCGCAGTCGCGTTCGGTATTTGCGCAATTTGTTGTTTTTTGCGGCGGTATCGGAAATCCCGTTTGATTTGTTTGTGGGTGGCGAATTCTTCGTTGTGTGGCAGCAAAACGTGTTTTTCACCTTGGCGATTGGGTTTGCGGTGATTTGGCTGCTGGATGTTTTTAAGGAAAAGACAAAGTATTGGGGTTTACTTGCCGTGCCGACAGTGATTGCGGGATGTTTGGTAGCAATGGTGGCAGAAACCGATTACAGTTTTTACGGTGTTTTGGTGATTACGCTGTTGTACCTATTACGCAGTCGGCCATTGGTGGCTTCGGTGGTGGCGTTTATACCGCTTCTTAAAACACCGTGGGCGTTGCCGGCATTTTTAGCAACCAATTTTTATAACGGCGAACGCGGCAGACAATGGAAATGGTTCAATTATTGGTTTTACCCCGTGCATTTGTTGCTGTTGGGGATATTTAGATTGATATATAATGTATAAATTAAATGCCCACCGAATATTCGGTGGGCATTTAATTT
>JAGBSU010000213.1 GCA_017631705.1 Clostridia bacterium
AACGTGTGTTTGTGTTTGGCGCAGGCAGTTGCCGTGCCATGGCAAACTTTTTTGCCCATTATTTGCGGCTTCTGTTGCCGGATGTACGCCTTATCAGCACCCCGAGTGAAGCCGAAATGCTCGAAGAAATGTTTTCCATCAACCAACACGATGTTTTTGTAGCACTCAGTTTTCCGCGCTATTCCAGCAAAGCGGTCAAAGCCGTTCACTTTGCACATTCACGCGGTGCCACCGTCGTATCGCTGACCGATAGTGAATTATCGCCGATTGCCGAACTGGCGAATTGCTTGTTGTTGGCACACAGCGATATGGCAACTATTGTGGATTCCTTGGTAGCCCCCATGAGTGTCATTAACGCGTTATTGGTTGCTATTTCGCTTAAACGTATGGAAGAAAACCGCACGGTATTAACCGAAATGGAAGCATTGTGGGAAACTTATCACGAATATCAACCGGAATAAACGGGTGAGGAGAACTTCATGCAAGTCATTGTTATCGGCGGCGGTGCTGCCGGCTTGTTAGCTGCCGGCACAGCGGCTCGTCACGGACATCAAGTAACCGTACTGGAACGTAACCCGCGCATGGCACGCAAGGTGATGATTACCGGGAAAGGTCGTTGTAACGTCACCAATGCCTGCACACCGCAAGAATGTGTTGCCAACGTTCCGGGCAACGGTCGCTTTCTATATAGTGCTTTTTCTAATTTCACACCGCAAGATACCATGGCACTCTTGCAAGAACAAGGTGTGCTGCTCAAAACCGAACGCGGCAATCGCGTGTTTCCGGTTTCGGATAAAGCGGTGGATATTGTCGATGCGTTGGTGTCGTATGCGCGCCACCAAAACGTTCGTTTTGTCACCGACCGTGTAACACGCTTGTTAATAGAAGACGGCGTTTGTTGCGGTGCCGAAACCGAAAGCGGCAAACAATACACCTCGTATGCTACGATTGTCTGCACCGGTGGTTGTTCTTATCCGCTCACCGGTTCCACCGGTGACGGTTATACCTTAGCACAACAAGCAGGGCATACGATTATTCCGCCGCGTCCTTCATTAGTAGCCCTTACAACGGTCGATACGTGGTGTCGTGAAGCACAAGGCTTATCGCTAAAAAACTGTGCGTTGACAGCGGTGGATACCAAAAACAACAAAACCATTTATACCGATTTTGGGGAAATGCTATTTACACATTTCGGCGTTTCCGGTCCTATGATATTGAGTGCGAGTGCCCATTTTCGCGATATGCAAAGCGGTCGGTATCGTTTGCTTTTAGATTTAAAACCGGCTTTGAGTTTTGAACAATTAGATGCGCGCTTGGTGCGAGAATTAGAATTGCACAAAAACGCTTGTTTTGGCAACACGTTGGCAGAACTACTGCCGCGTTTGCTGATCGCACCGATGTTGTCGCTGTGTCAGTTGCCGGGCGAGAAAAAATGCCATTCCGTCTCGCGTGAGGAACGTCACGCGTTGGTAAACCTTCTCAAAGCCGTGCCCATCACCGTTGCGGGTTTCCGCCCGATAGAGGAAGCCATCGTCACTTCGGGCGGTGTCAGCACACGAGAAGTGAATGCCACGACAATGGAATCCAAATTGCTGAGCGGTTTATACTTCGCCGGTGAAGTGTTAGACGTCGATGCGTATACCGGTGGTTTTAACTTGCAAATTGCTTTTTCTACCGGCTATGCTGCCGGCTCACATATCCAGTAAAAGGAGAGAAAAATCATGTCAGAAAAGAAAACAGTAGCGGTTGCTATTGATGGTCCTTCCGGTGCGGGTAAAAGCACCGTTGCTCGTATCTTAGCCAAGGAACTGGGTTTTCTGTATGTTGATACCGGTGCTTTGTACCGCACGGTCGGCTATGCTGCTTTGCAAGAAAATATTGACCCTCACGATACCGAAGCGGTCGGTTCATTGTTGCCGAACATTACCGTAACCATGGGTTACGTCGATGGTGAACAACGTGTTTTCCTCAACGGAAAAGATGTCAGCGATTTCATTCGCACGCCGGAAGTTTCCATGGCGGCATCGGCTGTATCGGCTTTGCCGGAAGTACGGAAGTTTTTGTTCAACTTACAGCAAGATACCGCACATCGTGAAAACGTTATTATGGATGGTCGCGATATCGGCACCGTCGTGTTACCGTTTGCTGATGTGAAAATTTTCTTGACCGCTTCCGCAGAAGAACGTGCTCGCCGCCGCTTACTGGAATTGGTAGAAAAGGGAACAGAGGTCACCTACGAAGAAGTACTGGAAGATATGAAAGTACGTGACTATAACGATTCCCACCGTGCCACTGCACCGCTCAAACCGGCAGACGATGCACAATTGGTGAATACCGATGGTATTGATTTGCAGCAATCGGTAGAGTTGCTCAAAAACTTGATTTTATCTTCATTGAAGGGATGATTTGCTTATGTGGTTAGGCCGTACACTGATTTTTATATTGAGCCCGATCGTGCGGTTTATCATGCGTGTAAAGGAAATCGGGGTCGAAAACTTCCCGCCGGAATCCACACCGCTGATTTTATGCTCTAACCATATTTCTAACTGGGACCCAGTGATGTTGATTACCGCCAAACCGCATCGCCATATTTATTTTATGGCAAAAGCCGAGTTGTTTTGTAACCGTTTGTTTTCTTGGTTTTTAGGTAAACAAATCGGTGCATTTCCCGTGCACCGCGGCACCGGCGATACCGGTGCTTTGGATACGGCGGGTAAATTGGTAAAGGAAGGAAAAATATTAGGCATTTTTCCCGAAGGCACGCGTGCCAAAACCGGTAAACTGTTGCGCCCGAAATCCGGTGTCGCGTTGATTACCGCCAAAACCGGTGCCATGGTTTTGCCCACGGCGATTGTCACGCGCAACCAACGTGTGCGCTTGTTTAGGCGCACGTATATCATTTACGGCAAACCGCTTTCGGTTGAAGAACTTCACCTTACCGACCCCGAACATCCTGACATTCGTTTCGCCACACGGCGTATTATGGAGGCTATCTCACAGCAGATAGAACAATATGGATAAAATCATTCGTGTTGCCGATTCCGCCGGCTTTTGTTTCGGCGTACAACGAGCAGTAGATGCCGTAAATGAACTTTTAGAACAAGGCCGTCGTGTTTGCACGCTTGGCCCGATTATTCATAATCCCCAAATGGTCGAATCGTTGGCAAAACGCGGTGTGGAAATCGTGGAAAAACCGGAAGATTCTCCGCACGATGCCACGTTAGTTATCCGTTCTCACGGTGTACCGCAATCTGTTTATGACGACATCGAAAAGCAAGGTCTTTCCGTTCACGATGCCACGTGCCCGTTTGTAGCAAAAATTCACCGCATCGTTTCGGAGGCTGTCGGTGCCTTTGTTTTAATTGCCGGCGACGAGGGACATCCCGAAGTTATCGGGATTCGCGGTCATTGTCCGGGGGCTTCTTTTGTCTTTTCATCCGAAGAAGAATTGGAAAATTTCATTCATTCCGGCAAATTGTCGTCGGAAGAATCGGTTGTTTTAGTCTCGCAAACCACTTTTGAGATAAATATTTGGAAAAAGTGTGCTGAAATTGTAAAAAAACACTATACAAATGCCGTAATCTTTGATACAATATGTAATGCTACTGCCAAAAGACAAAAAGAAGCGGTCGCCCTGTCACAACAAAGCGATGTGATGGTGATTGTTGGTGGACGTCAAAGCTCAAACACGTCCAAACTGCGAGACGTATGCTGTCCGTATTGCCAAACTGTTTCCGTGGAAACAGCGGCGGAATTACAAGCGGAAGATTTTGCAGGAGCATCTGTTATCGGTATCACTGCCGGAGCATCGACACCGGCTGATATAATTAAGGAGGTACTTTCAACCATGTCCGAGATTGTCAACAACAGCGAAGTCCAAGAAAATGTGGCGGCAGAGGCCGTCGAGCAAGTCAAATCTTTTGACGAAATGAGTTTTGAGGAGGCGCTTGAAGCTTCTCTTCAAAGTTTAACTACAGATGAAAGAGTACGCGGTATCGTCGTGGCTATTGCCCCGAACGAGGTGCAAGTCGAAGTTATCGGCCGTAAGCAAACCGGTTATATTCCCGTTGAGGAATTATCCGCTGCCGGCACCAACCCTGCCGATTTGGTAAAAATCGGCGACGAGTTGGAACTGCTGATTATGCGCACCAACGACCAAGAAGGCACCATCATGCTTTCCAAAAAACGCATTGATGCCAAAAAAGGTTGGGATACCATTGTTGCCGCCGGCGAAAGCGGCGAAGTTTTGGAAGGCATTGTCACCGATGTCATCAAAGGCGGTATTTTGGTTGCTTCCCATGGTGTTAAGGTGTTTGTTCCGGCTTCCCGTGCTTCAGTCAGCCGTATGGAAGATTTAACACCCTTGCTAAAACAAACCGTTCGTTTTAAGGTGATTGAAATCAATCACGCCCGCCGCCGTGCTCTCGGCTCGGTTCGCGATGTAGCAAAAGAAGAACTCAAAGAAAAGAAGGATGCTTTCTTTGCACAAGCAGAAGTCGGTCAAAAATACACCGGCGTCGTAAAATCCATGACCTCGTATGGTGCGATTGTGGATTTAGGCGGTGTCGATGGTATGGTTCACATTTCCGAACTGTCTTGGAACCACATCAAACATCCGTCCGAAGTTGTGGCTATCGGAGATACTGTCGAAGTTTACATTCGTGATTTGGATAATGAAAAGCAAAAAATTTCTCTCGGCTATCGCCGTGCGGAAGATAATCCGTTTGAAATTTTCAAAGCAAAATACGCTGTG
>JAGBSU010000214.1 GCA_017631705.1 Clostridia bacterium
AGAAACGGCGTTCTTTTTTATTCTAACAATTGACACTCATTAAAGGTAACCGAAAGCGGCAAAGCGGGAACGATGAGGGAGAGGGGTGTACCGCTTTTCGTATCGTAGCGATAGGTGTAGGTTTGGTTATTGTATGTGCCGGTGAAGGTGGTAACCGCTTTATCTTGTTCTGTTTTTCCTTCGCCACGTAATGCGGCATCAAAAACAGCAAGAAGTTCTTCACCTAAAGCGGCTTCCGGTATGCTTTCCGGTGAGACGGTGTACTGCAATCCCAACAATGACAGCGTAACTGCATCACCATCCCAAGAAGCGGTCAGACCGTTTAAGGTTTCCGGTTCGGTAAAGGAAAGCGAAACCGTGCCGGCTGAACGGCGCGTGAGTGTTCCGGCAACCGAAAGTTCACGGTAGGTTGCTTTAAAATCACAAGAAAAATCCGTGGAGACCGGCGGTGTCGCGGTTACTGAACGGCGACAACCGAACAAGCACAGAACAAGTAATAAACAAGTAAAGCAGACGACAAGGTGACGACGCATAATATATCATCCTTAGAGTTTGTATTACGGTCACTCCCAGTCGGCGAACAGGGTACCTAACTCTTCTAAAACATCGCTCGGCAGTAAAGAACGTTGTGACAGCCGTTTTGCGGCTTTGTCACCGGCTAATCCGTGCAAATACACACCGCCGCAGGCGGCATCCATAGCAGAAACACCTTGTGCCAACAAACCTGCAATCATACCGGCTAACACGTCACCCATGCCGGCTGTTGCCATGCCGGCGTTGCCGGTGGTGTTTATCCATTGTACGCCGTTTGCATCGGCTACTACGGTGCGATGGCCCTTGAGAACGACAATGCTGCCGGTTTGTTTGGCGGCGGTAACCGCTGCTGCCGAACGGTCTTTTTGTACCTGTTCTACGGTGCAACCGAGTAATCGTGCCAGTTCCATCGGGTGCGGTGTGAGAATGAGTGGGGAGTGAACCGTTTCTTTGATAGATATATGCTGTGCGGCAAGATTTATACCATCGGCATCCAACACCAGCGGACATTTTGTTTGACGAAGCAAGGAAACAAGAATATCTAAGGCTTGTGAGGATTGTCCCAATCCGCAACCGACCAACACGGCACTTGCCGAGGAAAGGTGGGGCAACAGACAATCCAGTTGTTTATCGGAAGTGGTTTCCGGTAAGGGAACAAACACCGTTTCGGGGACCTGCACAGCGGCAATCGGATATATAGAGGCGGGCAACGCCGCTTTTACCAAACCGGTACCGACGCGTGATGCGGCACGCGCAGCAAATACGGCTGCACCCGCCATACCATAACTGCCGCAAACCGACAGCAACGTACCGTAGGTGCCTTTGTGGCTTTCGGGTAGACGCGCGGGCAAACAGCATTTTACAAAATCAGGATGTCCCATAAAAATCCTCCTGAAAAAAGCAACCGCTTGCGGTTGCTTTTTTGGTTGTTATTCTTTTTCCCAATCCAATTGAATCAGACGGGGTAAGCCTTGGTAAAAAGATTCTTTCACACGGTCATCGGGTTGAAACACGACCAAGGTATGCCCGCTTTTTTTGCTGTGGTAGGTGAAATAATATAAGTTTTCATCGTTTTTTGACGGGGCGGCGATGACGGTACGGTCAATCGCACGATGTGCCCATTGTTCCGGAACGTATTTGCCGGCGGCTTCAATTTTGTTGCCTTTGACGGATACGATGCGTTTGCGGCGACGTTGTGCGACAATGCAGTCAATATCAATGATGTTGTTGGTGATGCAGTACTCGTATTCGATGTTTTGTGCTGTCAGCAGATACCAAGCACCGTAAAAGACGGCCGTAATCAAAATAGCGGTAATCGGTCCTAAAACGCGAATCATCAACAGAGAGAATGCGATAAGCAAAACCGCTATGACCGAAATGACCGCAACCGCAACAATCTGACCGGCACTTTTTTTCTTGACAACAAGTTGTTCTACAAACGAATCCATGGTTATCCACCTTTCCATCTATCTATTTTTAGTATAGCATATGCCATATTAAAAATGCAATTACTTTTCTTGTGAAAAATAGCGATATACCGCCTCGGCGGCAGGTAAGGTCATGCCTTTTACCGAGGCAAGCTGTTCGACCGTGGCACCGCGAACAGCGGTTAATGAGCCAAAGTGCTTCAAAAGCAGCGTGGCACGTTGTTTGCCGATGCCGGCAATATCGGTGAGGGAAGAAGCGGTGTTGCGCTTGCTACGTTTTTGACGATGATAGCCGATGGCAAAACGGTGAACTTCTTCTTGAATGGACGATACCAACGAAAATGCACTGCGGCGAGATTGAATGGATAATTCTTCACCTTCGGCGGTGATGGCACGGGTGCGGTGATGGTTGTCTTTGACCATACCGAACACCGGAATATCGTAACCGAAACTGTCTACGAGTGGTTTGACGGCGGATACCTGACCTTTGCCGCCGTCTAATAAAATCAAATCCGGTAACACGCCGAAGCCGGAAGCGGTATCCTTATGCACGGCATATTCCTTTAAACGACGGTCCAGCACCTCACGCAGACAGGCAACATCGTCTTGCCCGACAACCGTTTTGATTTCAAAACGGCGATAATCGGACTTAAGCGGTTTCCCGTTGTGAAACACAACCATGGCACCGACAACATCACTGCCGCCGGTGTGGGAAATATCGTAGCTTTCAATGCGAGTGGGCGGTGCGGATAAACCCAACAGCGTTTGCAGTTCTTCCAACGCGGTGACAGCATGTCCGCCGGTGCTTAATTGTTGTGCTACGCGCTCGGCGGCATTCTCACGGCACATGGTAAGAAGCTTTGCTTGCTCGCCTTTTTGCGGATAGAGAAATTTAACGGTATAGCGTTTGTTGGCGGTTTCGGTGAGCCATTGTTCTAACAAAACGGCATCTTCCACTTCGCCGTCAACAGTGATACGCGGCGGAACGGTATCTCGCAAAGAGTAATAGCGGCGAATAAATTCCGCACGCAATGCCGGCAAATCGCCCGACGGTTCTACCAAAAAATGTTCGCGGTCGGACAAAGCACCGTCTGTGAAACGAAATACTTCAAAACAGCCGATAGTTTGCGTGCCGGCAAACGCAATGATATCTTGTTGTTTTACAGAGGACTGTACAATCTTTTGTTTTTTTGCCAATTGTTCGAGGGCACGAATGCGGTCGCGCAGACGAGCAGCGGTTTCGAAATCCAAGGCTTCGGCGGCGGTCTTCATGCGCTCGGTTAACAGACGAACCAGTTTTCGGCTGCCCTGCGTGAGATAGGTGATAGCTTGTTCCACGCGTTCGGCATAGTCATCCGGAGAAACACGCCCGTTACACGGAGCACAGCATTGACCGATATAGTGGTTAAGGCATGGGCGCTCATGTGAACGACCGTACCGTAACGGTTTACGACAGGTGGATAATAAGAACAGTTTATTGACTTCGCTGACGGCTTGCTTGACGACAAACGAACTGACATACGGACCGATATACCGTGCACCGTCGTCCTGCTTTTGTTTGGCTTCGGTGATGCGGGAATACGGCGGGGGAGAAATACGAATGTAGTGATAGCCTTTATCGTCTTTGAGTAAAATGTTGTATTTGGGAGAGTATTGTTTGATTAAAGAACATTCCAAAACCAGCGCTTCGAATTCATTGCCGGTGACAATGTAGTCAAAGCGGTCGACGTGGCTCACCATTTGGCGGACTTTTTCCGTATGGTTAGTATCGGAGCCAAAATACTGGCTGACACGGTTTTTAAGTTGTTTGGCTTTGCCGATATAAATGACGGTGTCTTTTTTATCTTTCATGATATAGACACCGGGTTGTAACGGCAACGCCATCGACAGCTTACGCAATTCTGTTCGTTTTTCGTCCAACGATTATCCTCCTTTCCGACAAAAAAAGCGCAACCGTCTGGTTGCGCTTTTAGGTTTTTTACTCGGTAAAACCGGATTGTACTAACGCTACCAAAGCATCGACAGCAGTTTCTTCATCGTTACCGTCGGCAATGATGCGAATGTTTGTGCCGCCGACAATGCCAAGCGACAAAACGCCCAACAAGCTTTTAGCGTTGACACGGCGTTCTTCTTTTTCGACCCAAATGGACGATTTGTATTCGTTGGCTTTTTGGATGAAAAACGTGGCAGGACGAGCGTGTAATCCGACTTGATTTTGCACCAATACATCTTTTACGTACATAACTCAAAACTCCTTTTTATCGCATCCTGAATAGACAAGGTGCTTTGCACAATATTTTTTGACAACAATATATTATGTATTATATCACAAAAGTGAACGCGGTCAAATAAAAAAGAACGAAAAAATGGGGTTTTTCGCATTTTTGGTTGGCTGCCCTATTTTGAAAAAAAGCAGTCCCCACGAATTGTGCAATTTGACAACAACGGTGAATAACTTTTAGTCAGTTTTACGTTTTTGTTGTTCGATAAAAAGTTTTTCTTTGGGCGTGAGTTCGGCATGCTCTAACATATCGGGACGATGTTTTAAGGTGCGTAATAACGATTGTTCACGTCGCCATTTGGCGATATTTTCGTGATGACCGGAGAGTAGTACTTCCGGCACCTCTCTGCCTTCCCACACGGCGGGACGCGTGTATTGTGGGTGTTCCAACAGTGAAGAAAAGTGACTTTCTTCGGTGAAGCAAGTTGCGTCCGAGAGAACACCGGGAATCATACGAGCAACGCAGTCGGCGAGCACCATGGCAGGTAATTCGCCACCGGTTAACACATAGTCGCCGATGGAAATTTGCTCGTCTACCAACGATTCAATGACGCGTTCGTCTACACCTTCGTAATGCCCGCACAGCAGGCAAAGTTCCGGCAGTTGTGCCAGTTCTTTGGCGCGCTTTTGTGTGAGCGTGGCGCCTTGCGGTGATAAGTAAATGAGGTGCGGACGATGACCGATATCGTCACATACCGCGCGGAAACAGTCGGCAATTGGTTGAGCAAACATGACCATGCCCATGCCACCGCCGTAGGGATAATCGTCTACTTGTTTTTGGCGATTTTCCGTGTAATCGCGGATTTGATGAAAGCGAAAATCCAAAATGCCGCGCTGACGGGCGCGACCAATAATGCTTTCGCCTAATACCGCGTTGCAGGATTCAGGGAAAAGGGTTAAAAAATCAATTCTCATCGTCAAACAATCCTAACATAGGCGTGATGCGAATCACACCGTTATCAATATCGACAGCGCGAATAATATCCGGAATAGCGGGAATCAGTACTTCCTTCCCGTCGGGGGTTTTTAGATGGTAGACATCGTTAGAACCGGTGGAAGTGACATCAGTACATTTGCCATATACCGTGCCGAGAGTATCGTCTACCACCGAAAGGCCGATTAAATCGCAGATGAAATATTGGCCTTTTTCCAGCGGTACGTCTTTGCGGTGCAGGTATAGCATTTTACCGCGCAAGAGAGATGCCTCTTCCACCGTGTCGATACCGGCTAATTTGACCAGTGCAATGTTTTTGTGAACACGGGATTTGGCGCGTACCGGTTGGGTGCCGTTTTTGTCCAGATACAAGGTACGTAAACGGGCAATTACTTCCGGTGAATCACATTCCGGACGGACACGCAGTTCGCCACGGACACCGTGAGTGCCCACCACTTCGCCGGCTTCTAAAAACAATTGTCTTGCCATATTTCCTCCTTGAAAAAACCTCCCGGATGTAAACGTACAGCGGGAGGTTTTTGTATCAGTCGTCGATTTCTACCGAAACTTTTGCATCTTGACGGTTGGCGGCGGCACGCATAACAACACGCATTGCTTTGGCAATGCGGCCTTGCTTGCCGATGACACGTCCCATGTCGTCAGCCGCTACGTGAAGATGGAACACGATGGTTCCGTCTTCTAACGGCTCGTCTTGCGTGACGGTGACTGCATCCGGTTCTTCAACCAAACCGCGTGCAATGGTCAACAGCAATTCTTTCATTTGTTAAACCAGCCTTTCTTAAATGCCGGCTTTTTTCAAAAGAGCCTTGACGGTGTCGGTGGGTTGTGCGCCGTTAGCAATCCATTTTTTAGCTTTTTCGGTGTCGATTTTGACAACAGCGGGTTCTTGCAAGGGGTTGTAGTAGCCGATTTCTTCAATGAAACGACCGTCACGGGGATAACGAGAATCCGCCACAACTACACGATAAAACGGGGATTTTTTTGCACCCATGCGGCGCAATCTGATTTTTACTGCCATGATAAGTACCTCCAAAATGTTCTTTCTTGTTAATATATTCTTCAACAGCCGAAATCGGCTAACATTGAATACTAAAATCCAAACGGGTTGCCGCCTTTACCGCCAAAACCGCCAAGTCCCATCGGTAAACCGCGACCGCCTTTTTTGCCCATGCTTTTCATTTTCTTCATCAATTGACGCATGGTTTCATACTGCTTTAATAAGCGGTTGACATCTTCCACTCGCATACCGCAACCGGCGGCGATACGCCGTTTGCGTGACGGGTTAATGATATCGGGTTTTTGCCGTTCCTTTGCCGTCATGGAAAGGATAATCGCTTCCACGCGGGCGAATTGCCGTTCGTCAATATCCACGTCTTTGAGTTGTTTGCCCATGCCGGGAATCATACCAAGCAAACTTTTGATATCGCCCATTTTCTGGATTTGACGAAATTGGTCCAGCATATCGTTAAAATCAAAGGAATCTTGTTGTAATTTTTTTGCCAACGCCTCGGCTTCGCGGTCATCGATTTGCTGTTGTGCCTTCTCAATAAGCGACATCACGTCACCCATATCAAGAATACGAGACGCCATGCGAGCAGGGTGGAAAACTTCCAACTCATCCAGTTTTTCGCCCGTGCCGGCAAATTTAATCGGTTTGCCGGTGACGGCACGCACAGACAACGCTGCACCGCCGCGGGTATCACCATCTAACTTGGTGAGGATAACACCGCTGATTTCCAACAGTTCATTGAACGATTGTGCCACGTTGACGGCATCTTGACCGGTCATGGAGTCGACAACCAATAAAATTTCTTGCGGAGAAACCGCAGAGCAAATATTTTTAAGTTCCGCCATCAATTGTTCATCAATGTGCAACCGACCGGCGGTATCAAGAATCACATAATCGTTGCCGTAGTCTTTCGCGTGTTTTACCGCTTTTTGGGCGATGCTAACCGGATTTTCCGTACCGCGCTCGAAAACCGGAACACCGGCTTTTTCACCCACTACCTGCAATTGCGTGATAGCGGCAGGACGATATACGTCGCACGCGACGAGCAACGGACGATGACCTTGGCTTTTTAACCATTTTGCCAGTTTGGCGGAATGGGTGGTTTTACCCGAACCTTGCAAACCGCACATCATCACCACGCACGGCGGACGATTGGCGGTGGCTAAACGGCTGGCTTCCCCACCCATGAGAGCGGTGAGTTCTTCATTAACCAGCTTGATGACCATTTGGGCAGGGGTAAGGCTTTCCATTACCTTCTCGCCGATAGCGCGTTCGGCAACCGAGGCAGTGAAATCTTTGGCAACCTTATAGTTGACATCGGCTTCCAATAACGCTAAGCGTACCTCGCGCATGGCTTCTTTGACATCGGCTTCGGTGAGCCGACCTTTATTTTTCAGCCGTTTGAAAGCGGCTGAAAGTTTATCGGACAGTCCTTCAAAAGCCACGGCCGCCTACCTTTCTCTCAATTCTTCC
>JAGBSU010000215.1 GCA_017631705.1 Clostridia bacterium
ATGCAAAATACAACGATATTATGTATGTGTGGGATGACTCAAACGGTACTTATACTGTCCGTGGCGGTGCAATTACCGGCGGCAGTTCATCCGGTCCCGGCGGTGGTATTAACAACAGCGACGGTACTTTAATACTGAACGGTGGAAATATCGTAGGTAACTACAGTTCCGGGAATGGTGGTGGCGTTTACAGTAAAGGCACATTTCAGATGAACGGTGGCGCATTCCTGGCCAATTACAGTGAATCCGGTAACGGAATCGATATTGCGGTACAGGGATCGGACAGCACGGCCACAATACATAACGGTGGTGTTCACAACACAATCGCCACAGCAGGCCAGGCAAAAATTACGATTTTCGGCGGATATTTTGGCGATAAGGCAATGGCCTCCATCGATTCCTACCTAAGCGAGGGTACGGGTTTTTCCGAAAATGCCGATAATTCCACACGATATCCAGCTATGTACTATCCCCATAAGGTTTCAAATGGCTCTTTCATTTTGGTGACAAGCAAAAACAGTGCTGTTTCCTATATAAACGACTTATCCACCTTCACCACTGTAACCAACGACAAGGCTGTGTACAAATTACTGAAAAACGTACCCCTTGAACATCAGTTAATCATACCGGCAAACACATCGGTCACCTTTGACCTAAACGGATATGTCCTTGAAGGCAATGGAAGCAATGGTGTCATTTACAACAACGGCGACCTTACCATTATTGACGGCAACTCGAATGCGGAACATAAGTACACAGTAAATGGCGACGGTCTGTATACTTGGAACGATTCTACCGGTAATGTGATTTTACAGGGAGGCGCCATCACCGGAGGAATCAATAGCGGCGGTATTACAAACAAAAACATTTTAACCATAACCGCAGGCAACATCGTAGGGAATTACAGTTATTCAAACGGTGGCGGTATTTTCAACAACGGAACATTAACCGTGAAGGCAGGTCGCATTGTGGGTAACAAAGCCGGCAACGGTGGCGGAATCTTTAACGATGACGGCGGAACTTTAACCATAGACGGCGGTTTCGTTGCCGATAACAAAGCGACCGGCGGTAGCGACATTTATAATCGCAAAGCCAAATTGATCGTCAACAATGGCGGTATAAAAGGAGGATTATCCTCCGACGAGGGCTATGTCATCTTGAACGGAGGATTTTACGGAACAAACGCCAAAAACAGCATAGTTGAATCATGGCTGGGTGACACTTCAATTTGGGGAGTAAATACGGGATTCAATTCTTTGTATCCGACAAATATTTATCCTAACGTTTTGAAACCTCCGGCCATTCTGAAAACAGAACGAGATGGCAAAGAAAGTTATGTGTCCGACATAAACGAGTTTATAAACATGGATACCGATGGAGCCACTTACAAATTGTTGCAAAACGTTCACTTGGAAAACGGGGTGCTGACCGTGGCTTTCGATAAAACCGTGGTTTTGGATCTAAACGGTTTTGTTCTTAAAGGTTCGGGAGAAAACCGTGTCA
>JAGBSU010000216.1 GCA_017631705.1 Clostridia bacterium
GATACCCTTGCCGCGTGCTTCCATGGACGGTGCTTCCTGCCATTTGTCGGGCGTAGAAAACAAGTGCCGTGCTTTGTTGGAAAAGGGAACCCCACCGGCAGAAATTGCGTTATTTTGTTTACGTAGTATCCAATCGGCATTGGAAAGAATGACCGAGTCTTTACTTTTGGAGTACGGTGACTTACCGTTGGTATATGCCGGCGGTGTGATGTCAAACACGTTGTTAAAAGAGGCACTTGCCGCTCGTTTCGGCGGTCGTTTTGCGCCACCGCAATACTCGGCGGATAACGCCGCGGGTATTGCCGTGCTTACCGCATTAAAGCATAAAGGATGATGGCATGACAACCGTTACTGTCAGTCAATTAAATCGCTATGTGCGCTCGCTGATTGAAAGCGATGCACGGCTGGCTCACGTAATGATTAGCGGTGAAATCAGTAATCTGGTTAATCATTATAAGTCGGGTCACATCTATTTCTCACTCAAAGACGAATCGGCTTTGGTGCGAGCAGTTATGTTCCGTTCCCAAGCTATCGGTCTTAAATTTTCGCCGGAAAACGGCATGAAAGTGATTGTTCGCGCCCGTGTTTCATTGTATGAAAAAGATGGCGCTTATCAAATTTACGTCGACGATATGCAACCCGACGGCGCGGGAGCTTTGCAACTCGCTTTTGAGCAACTCAAAGCGCGCTTGGAAGCCGAAGGCTTGTTCGCAGCAGAACGCAAACAACCGTTGCCGCGTTATCCCTCTTGCATTGGTGTTATCACCTCGTCTACCGGTGCCGCTGTACGGGATATTTTTAACGTTCTCGGTCGTCGGTATCCGTTAGCACAAGTGGTGCTGCTTCCCGTGTTGGTGCAAGGGGAGGGTGCCGCCCCGCAATTGGTACAAGCCATTCGCACGTTTGAAGAAATGCGTCGTGAAAACCATCCGCAAACGCCGGACGTGATTATCATCGGTCGTGGCGGCGGTTCGTTGGAAGAATTGTGGGCGTTTAACGATGAACAGTTGGCAAGAACGGTGGCGGCATCGGTGATTCCGGTGATATCTGCCGTGGGTCACGAAACCGATTTTACCATCTGCGACTTTGCTGCCGATTTACGTGCTCCCACACCTTCGGCTGCGGCGGAACTGGCGGTTCCCGATGCGAACGAACTCTTGCAACGCGTAGCACTGCTTCGTGTGGCAACCGAACGTGCATTGCACGGATTCTTGCAACAAAAACGCCAGCGATTGGAACTTCTCAGCACAAAACCGTGTTTATCTTCACCGCTATATTTTTCGGAAGAACGCGCCATGCGTCTTGATTATTTGCTCAAACGCTTTACCGGTGCGGCAAACTTGGCGGTTTCTCGTGCCAATGGCCGATTATCCGAAATGGCGGGTAAACTTCATGCACTCAGTCCGTTGCAGGTGTTATCCCGCGGGTATAGTATTGCTTGCCATGGGGAAACGGTGATTCAATCGGTGGACGATGTCGCCATCGGGGACGAAATTACGTTGCGTGTGCGTGACGGCGAAATTGGCTGTCAAGCCACCACTAAAATGAAGGAGTAAGCGATATGGAACAACAAGTAACGTTTGAAAGTGCGATGACACGTTTAGAAGAAATCGTGTCGTTACTGGAAACCGGTAAATGCACTTTGGATGAATCGCTCAAATTGTTTGAAGAGGGGACACACCTTACTGCGTTTTGTTCGGATTCTCTTAGACAAGCGGAACAAAAATTCATTACGCTTACCGATAAAAGGGAGGATTCTTAATGTCCTTGTACACTCCCGTATTAGAACAACACTTATCATATTTTGAAAAGCAATTTCCTACGGTGTTTACGGCGCTTTTGGAAGATAATAACTTGATTGACGCCATGCGCTATGCGTGTGAGGGTGGCGGTAAACGGTTGCGTCCGGTACTGCTCATGGAATGTTGTCGTGCGAGCGGTGGCGACCCTAAAACCGCTTTCCCGTTGGCAGCGGCATTAGAACTCATTCATTCGTATTCCTTGGTGCACGACGATATGCCGTGCATGGATAATAGTCCCTTGCGGCGTGGTAAACCCTCGGTTCATGCCGCTTTTGGCGAAACTTTGGCATTGCTTACCGGTGATGCATTGCTTAATCTGGCATTTGAAACCGCCTTGTCTTGTCAAAACTTTTCTGCCGACACTTCGCTTTTGGCCACCCGCATTTTGGCGGATTGTGCCGGCGTTCACGGTATGATTGGCGGTCAACTTATCGATCTGGAAAGTGAAGAAAAACGCATTGATTTACCCACTTTAAAACGGTTGCAAGAACGCAAAACCGCGGCATTGTTGGTAGCCGCTTGCAAAATAGGTGCAACGCTTGGCGGCGGTAGTGCCGAACAAATTGAAAAGGCAGGTCTGTTTGGATATTATATCGGTCTGTCTTTCCAAATTATCGACGATATTTTAGACGTTACCGCCACAGCGGAAGCGTTGGGTAAACCTGTCGGCAGCGATGCCCAAAACGAAAAGAACACATACGTTTCGTTACTGGGTATCGAAAAAGCCAGAGAACTCGCAGAAGAATACACCAAAGAAGCAATATCCGCATTGTCGGTATTCGGTGAAAAAGGTGACGATTTGCGCCATTTAACCGAAGCATTGTTAAATCGTACGCATTAAAGTAGTTTGTTTTTAAGTGTTTTATAAAAGAAGGAAATCAAAATGGACATTTTACAAAACATTCAATCACCGCAAGATGTACGCAACTTGTCGATAGGAGAAATGGACAAGCTATGCGAAGAACTGCGTGGTAAAATTATTGAAACGGTGTCGGAAAATGGAGGGCATTTGTCCTCCAATTTGGGCGTGGTAGAATTGACGGTAGCGTTGCATAAGCAATTTGATTTACCGCAAGACCGTATCGTATGGGATGTGGGTCACCAATGCTATTGCCATAAATTGCTGACCGGTCGTGCCAAGCAGTTTGATACCTTGCGTAAAAGCGGTGGTATTTCGGGGTTTCCTTCCCCGAAAGAAAGCGAATACGATACTTTTGTGATGGGACATAGTTCCACATCTATTTCGGCGGCGCTCGGTATGGCAAAAGCCAATACCTTGGCAGGAAATGAAAACTATGTTGTTGCCGTCATCGGTGATGGTGCTATTACCGGTGGTTTGGCGTACGAGGGTTTGTGCAACGGCGGCCGTGATAACGACCGCTTGATTGTGGTACTCAACGATAACCGCATGTCAATTAACCGTAATGTCGGTTTCGTCGCTCGTCATTTGGCAAGTTTGCGTTCGCGTCCTCGTTACGTGAAGGCAAAAAAGGATGTTGGCAATGCTTTGGCAGCGATTCCGCTCATTGGTAAACCGGCGCGTCGTTTGCTCACACGCGGAAAATTACAACTCAAACAAGCCGTCTACCAAAACAGTTCGGTGTTTGAAGAAATGGGTTACTACTATTTAGGTCCCGTCGACGGTCACGATTTGAACGATTTGTTGTCGGCTTTACAAACCGCAAAAAACTTAAATCGTCCCGTTTTATTGCACGTGGAAACCAACAAAGGACAAGGCTACAGCCCTGCTTTGGAAAATCCGGACATCTACCACGGCGTTTCCGGCTTCCAACGGGAAACCGGCAGAACCACTCGTGGCGGCCGTTGTTTTTCGCAAGTGGCAGGGGAAAGTTTGTGCACACTGGCAAAGGACGACGAAAAACTTTGCGTGGTAACCGCAGCCATGACCGACGGTACGGGTCTTTCCACTTTTGCAAAGCAATATCCCAATCGCTTTTTCGATGTCGGTATTGCCGAAGAACACGCTGTCACTTTTGCTTCGGGCATGGCGACAAACGGCTTATCGCCGGTATTTGCCGTGTACTCCACTTTTTTGCAACGTGCCTATGACCAATTGCTCAACGATACCGCTATTATGAACAATCACATCGTCTTGGCGATTGACCGTGCCGGTTTAGTGCCGGACGACGGCGAAACGCATCAAGGTCTTTTTGACGTTCCGTTTTTGTCCACTATTCCGAACACCACGGTGTTTGCACCATCCACGTTTGAAGAATTATCCTTGCATCTCAAACAAGCGGTGTATGATACCAAAGGCATTGCGGCGGTGCGCTATCCAAAAGGCGGAGAATTTCCGGCTTTGGCAATGTATCAACCGACCGATAGACCGTTCACACATTTCCGTAACCAACATGCACGCACGTTGGTGATAACCTACGGTCGTCTGTTTAGTAACGTTTTGCAAGCGGTTCGTCAACTGCGAGACGAAATGCCGTTATCGGTGATGAAACTCAATCGTATCCATCCGTTGCCGAAAGAGGTGTTCAAATTAATTGAGCAATACCATCGCGTTGTCTTTTTTGAAGAAGGCGCGCGTGAAGGCGGTGTAGCAGCTCAACTGGGTGCAAAACTCATGGAGCGCAAATACCGCGGCACGTATGAGTTCTATACCATCGATTCCTTCGTTCCGGCTTGCACGGTAGAGGAAGGATTGGCTCAATGCGGATTAGACGTCAACAGCATGGTACAAACCTTACACAAAACCGAGGGCCTGAAACATGTCAAATGAACGGCGCTTGGATAGCGCGGTGGTTGAATGTGGTTTTGTCACCGGGCGCGATAAAGCTAAGGAACTGATTCGTTCCGGTGCCATTACCGTCAACGGTAAAACGGTGGATAAACCGTCGTTTTGTGTCGCTACCACTGATACGGTTGCCTGCACGGTGGAAACATCACCGTTTGTCAGTAGAGGCGGCGTGAAGTTACAGCATGCTTTGCCTTATCTTGCGCAATTACCGTCCTCTTTTGTTGCTATGGATGTCGGCGCTTCTACCGGTGGGTTTACACAATGCTTGTTACAACACGGTGCTGCTAAAGTTTATGCTGTCGATGTCGGTCACGGACAGTTGCATTCCTCTTTGTCGGCAGATGAGCGTGTTGTCAACTTAGAGGGCACAGATATTCGCAATACCGCCGTTTTGCAAACGGTTATTCCGGCAAAATCGGTAGAGGTGGTTGCCGTTGATGTGTCTTTTATTTCATTGCATACCGTTTTGCCGGCATTGCTTTGGTATTTAAAACCGAAAGCACAGCTTATTTTACTCGTTAAACCGCAGTTTGAAGCAGGCAAAGCCGCGGTAGGGAAAAACGGTGTGGTGCATGACCGCCGCGAACATTACCGTGTTTTGCGGGAACTGTGCGATACGTTTGAAAAACAAAACCTTGCCTTGCAACACCTTATGGCATCGCCGATTGTCGGCGGTGCAGGGCGTCGAGACGGCAATATTGAATATCTTGCTGTGTTGCAATACGGCGGTGTTGATGGTAAATTGCCGGACATTCGTCGTTTGGTAGATACCGCCTTTTTAAAACTGAAATAGGAGGAAAACGATATGAAGGTTACCGTGATACCGAATTTTAATACCGTAGACGGTACGGCAGTCGCAGAGAAAGTTTGTCGTGCGTTACAAAACCTGTCGGTGACGGTTATTATGCCAAAAGATACTGCTTTTCCACCATCGGATTTAGATGACTGCCTGCGGCAATGCGATGTTGCTGTGGCGCTCGGCGGAGATGGAACGATTATTCATTGTGCCAAACGCGCGGCGGCATTCGATGTGCCGGTTTTAGGCATTAACAGTGGACGCTTGGGGTTTACTGCCGGCTTGGAAGTCGGTGAGTTGGAAGCCCTTTCCCGTCTGATTAACGGAGAATATACATTGGAACGGCGCATGCTATTGGATGTTACCGTTGGCAATCGCACTTTTCACGCTCTCAACGAAGCCGTGGTATCACGTGGTGCGCTATCGCGTATGGTGGAGGTTGAGGTTACCAATCACAGTGAGTCGGTTTCTTGCTATAAAGCAGACGGTGTGATTGTTGCCACACCCACCGGTTCTACCGCCTATTCTTTGGCGGCAGGGGGACCGGTAGTGGACACTTCGTTACATTGTTTACTGCTAACACCGATATGTCCGCATTCACTGTACACGCGTCCCTATGTGTTTGATTTGGATGCACAACTCACCCTAACACCTCTATCCGATACTTCGGTTTTCTTAACGGTAGATGGGGAAGAAGCGATTGCTATACAAGTCGGAGAAAGCGTACGAGTGGCTCGTTCAAAGACCGAAGCAAGTTTAATTCGCTTGATACATAAGCCTTTTTACGAAGTATTACATGAGAAACTCATGAACAGAAAGGACTAATGTCATGAAAGTAAAACGCCAATCGAAAATTTTGGAAATTATTCAAAGCCGTGTCATTGAAACACAAGAAGACCTCATTACCGCCTTGGAAGAAAGCGGCTTTGCGGTAACGCAGGCCACCGTTTCGCGCGATATTAAAGAATTACGGCTGATTAAGACATTAGACCATGCCGGTACGTACCGCTATGCGGTGGTGAAAGCAGATAACGAGCATATTTCCGGTCGCTTTCATTCCATTTTTCAAGAGGCTGTCCGCAGTATCGATTTTGCTTGCAATTTGGTAGTTGTCAAATGCTTGCCCGGTATGGCACAAGCGGCTTGCGC
>JAGBSU010000217.1 GCA_017631705.1 Clostridia bacterium
GGTTCCCAATACCTATTTAAACTGGGATCAACTGTCCGCCACCGGCTGAGAAGCGAGGAATGCACACCAATGAACCCAATGGAAACACTGTTTTGGTATCTGACTATGATCGTGGACTACACGATCCAGATGCTGCCCTGCATGGCGGCGGCGCTGATTCTGTTTGTTCTGTTGGTTCTGCTGATTTTGTTGGTTCTGCTGATTTTGTTTGTTTTGCTGATTTTGCTGGTTTTGATTGTTGTTCATAAGAAGATATCCCCCTTCAGTTGGCGGGAGTCGAACCCTTTACGCCTGCAAAAGAAATTTTCGGTGATAGTTTGCCTCTAACACGAAAATTTTTGCTTTTGCAGGTCGGCAGGGTTTCTGCCGCCGAATTTTTCGTGTGGGGAAGTACGCGTTTGCCGAAAGGCTTTCGCTTTGCAAAAACGAGTACAAACCCGCGCGGACAAAGGTGACGAGCAAAACCGCAAAAGGCTCGGTTCTCGCCAACCTAACGTAAATGACGGTGCTTTATCACAAGCACCGTCATTATTGTTACACAAAAAAGGGAAATTATACTTGCTTTTGAATAAAAGCTTGCAGCAACGCAAGACACGCTTGCTGTTCTTTCTTTTCCGTCTCGGAATATGTTTTTTCGTCTGCGGCACG
The DNA here is from genome assembly GCA_017631705.1 of Clostridia bacterium. GTDB lineage: Bacteria > Bacillota > Clostridia > Oscillospirales > Acutalibacteraceae > RGIG3009. Next base: position 649 of record JAGBSU010000217.1, read on the forward strand.
CACACCGCACACCATGGAAATCGGCAAGCGACCTTCTTGTGCCACCGTGTTAAAATTTTCTTGTTTTAAAAATGCCGCATTTTTCCAATTCCAATAGGTGCCGTCGTCGCTGATACCGTTTGCTTGTATATCCAATTCATCAAAGAAAACAACACCGTTTTGCATCGCACCGCATACCGTTTCGGTATAATACGCAGGGTCAAAGATAAACAAATGGACATCCTTGGCGGCCAAATGTCCCAAAATCGACTGATGGTTCACCGTTTGCATTTGCGTGGATTGGTTGGCGGAAATATCCAAACTCTGAATGGTGACCGTCACTTTACCATCACCGTTCACATCTGTTGCCAACGCCGAAAGTTCCTCCTGCAACTGTTCTACCACCGACGGTGCCACCGTTTTTTGCGTCACCATGCAAATTAAATAATCGGGTTTTACCCGTGTCAAGGACTGTACCAATAAGACGGTTACAATAACAACCGCCGCCGCTATTCCTAAAACCTTCCATTTGTGGTGATACCAAAAATCCTCCCACCGACTTTTCGGTGTCGGCGGTGTGGCATACGATTGATACACTAACTCCTCCGGATTAACCCCCACTAAATAGCGTTCTCTGGCCATTGATTTCTCCTTTTTTTAATCGTCGACAACAATGTGACCTTTTTATTACCAACACCCTATTGAAATTATCATCCAACACCGGTTTGCGATTCCACGTTGCTGACATATAAGGTAACCTTATCGCCCACCGTGATGGGGGAACCGGCAGCAGGCACACTGCGCTCCACCACACCTTTTTCGTAGGGACTCATTTGTAACAACATGCTTTCGGCGGCTACTTCGTAGCCCAAGGCCTCCAAATATAAACGCGCGTGTTCCTCTTTCCATCCCGCTAAGTTCGGCATAGCACGTTTGGCAGAACCTGCGCTGACAACTACATAAATCGTTGTGCCGCGGTCTGCTTTTTCGTCCGGTGCGGGCGTCTGCGAAATAATAGTATTTTCTGCCGCTGTGTCGCTATACTCGTAGCCTTTAATTTCCACCTTCATGGACCCGGCAATCACTTTTTTTTGTGCTACGCGCACATCTTTACCCAACAAATTTTCCACGGTAAAACGCATATCGGCAGTCGTACCCGTGGTTGTTGTCGTTTGACTGTCCATGGTCAGTTGTCCGTTGTTGGTCGTGGTGCTTTGCGGGTAGGCACCGGTCGGCAACGCGTTAAGACCACTTAACGCCACCACCATCACAATCACCAGTACGACCAACGCCGCACCAAAAACCAACCACAAATTACGCCGCGGATTGACCTTCGGTTCTTCGGGTTCTTTGTCTTCTTCAATCAGCGCCGCCACTGCCGGTGTGGCGGTCAGTTCGTCCAACAATTGTTGAATGGTTCCGGTACGCCGTTCGGGATGAATCCGCAACGCACGGTATAAACTTTCTTTTACATGAGCCGGCACCGTTTTTGCCACCTCGGTCGGCAATAACAGTTCCTCAGATTTTTTGGTACGATGTGTCGCATCGGCAGGCTGTACACCGGTTAAGGCAAATAACATCGTCGCCGCCACACCGTACACATCCGCCGAAGGGGTGCAGGTCACACCCGCTTCGTATTGTTCGGGTGCGGCATATCCTGCTAAAATATACGGTTTGCACTCGGTATTGACCGTGCGTGTTTCGGGAATGGCAAAGTTTTTAATACGAAGTTTTCCCTCGGCATCTACCAACACATTTTTCGGACTGATACCCAAGTGCAATACCCCACAGGCGTGAATGGTCGATAATGCCGAAAGAAGCGGTAAAAACAATCGGCGCACTTCGTCAAACGGTAGCCGTCCGCCGTGCTCGGCAACATATTTTTCCAAACTGGTACCTTGGCAATATTCGCTCACACTGTATGCTGTGCCGTTTTGCTCGAAAATATCAAACGACGGCACCACCACCAACACATCGCGTAACCGAGCCACCGCACGCGCCACACTCAAAAACTTTACTTTGTATTCTGCCATGACTTTTCCGTACCGTGCCATCGGCAACAAGGAACCGTCCTCTTCACGCGTGCAAATGCCGGCAGGGAAAAATTCCCGCACCGTCACGATACTGTCATCATTGCGGTCCAACCCAATATATACCGCGCTGTCACCGCCGATTTCCAACACGCGTCCCAGCATATATCGGTCATTTAACACCGTATGTACTTGTAAATACTCTGCAGGGTTAACGCCACCCGCCGGATATCCGCAATGCGGACATGCCGCCGTTTTACTTTCTAAGGGCTGCATGCAACCCATACATCTTGTTGTCATAGTTTCCTCCGAATCAGTTTAACGATTGTCGTAATTTCAATTGGCGAATATCCTTACCCACACAAACAAGCGGCTGGAACGTACCCGTCACGCGTGACGAGATTTGCTCTCCGTACCGTTCGGTCAACTCCTTTTGGTTTAAGTTGGTGCTGATAATGGTAGGTTTCTCCGCCATCATACGCCCATTGATGATATTATACAATGCCGAGGTGTAAAAAGGGCTGGAAAATTCCGTGCCGACATCGTCCAATATCAGCAAGTCGCAGGCAAGCAATACATCTTCCGTATTGCCGTCCGCACGACCGAAATGCTCCTTTTCCATGCGATGCAACAACTGTTGTACTGGTCCGTACACCACCGAATATCCGCGTGACAGCACTTCGCCGGCAATCGCCAACGACAAATGCGTTTTGCCGAC
>JAGBSU010000218.1 GCA_017631705.1 Clostridia bacterium
ACCGAAAAACAAGCCAATCACCGTCCGGCATTGTCAGACTTGCGCGAATCCGGTTCTATTGAGCAGGATGCCGACCAAGTACTGTTCTTGTATCGGGAAGAATATTATCGTAATGAAAAAAGTGACCCAAGTGCCGTGCCCAACGGTACTGCAGAAGTGATTGTTGCCAAAAACCGTCACGGTGAGTTGGGGACTGTCAACTTGGCTTTCCAAGGCGAATTTACACAGTTTACTTCGATGGAAACACAACGTGAAGGATGATAGCGATGGATGCCAAAAGCAAGGCGCTGGCGGTCATTCAGCGCGAACATTTGTTATCAAAAGAGGATTCGGTAGTTGTCGGTGTATCCGGTGGTGCCGATTCCGTTGCTTTATTACACACCTTGCTTTCTTTAAAAGATGAGTTGTCGTTGGCACAAGTGGTTGCCGTACATGTCAATCATGGTTTGCGCAGCGAAGAGGCAGAGCGTGACAGTCGGTTTGTAACCGATATTTGTCGCAAATGGGGCGTACAGCTATTTACCTTTACAACCGACATCGGTACTATAGCGAAAGAACAGAAACTCGGCATAGAAGAAGCCGGTCGCGTTATGCGGTATCGCTTTTTCCACCAGGTGGCGGATTCTTTAGGAAATGCGGTAATTGCCACCGCACATACCGCCAGCGATAATGCGGAAACCGTATTGTTGCATTTGTGCCGCGGAAGCGGTATTCAAGGTGTTTGCGGTATTCCGGTTAAACGTGGAAATATTATTCGTCCTTTTATTGATTGCACACGTGCTGAGATTGACTCGTATTGTGCCGAAAATCAATTAGATTTTGTGACAGATAGCACGAATGCCGATGTCACGTTTTCCAGAAATCGTATTCGGATGCAAGTAATGCCGAAGTTACATGCCATCAATTCGCAAGCAGATGCTGCTATTTGCCGTTTTTCAAACCAAGCACGTGAAGTGTATGAGTTTATGGAAGAACTGGCTAAAAAGGCGGAAAAAAAGGCTTTTATGGGCGAAAACACCTATTCTCGTGAAACGTTGTTGTCGTTACCAAAGCCGGTGAGAGATTTTACCTTACGTCGGTTATTAGGGCAAGTGGAAGAAAAACATCTCAAGTTAGCTCAAACCGCGCTTGTGTATGGTGGCACGGTATCGATTTCTAATGATAAACGGTTTGCCGTATCGGGAGATACTGTCACCGTGGTTTACGTTAAAGAAGCGGTTTTACCGTTTTCTTATGCGGTTGTTTGCGGTGAACCATACAAAGTAGGGAATACGATTTACCGCGTAAACTGCTATTCTTATGCAGAATATGAACAAAAACTTAAAAATGATAAAAACATATTTAAAAATGCCTTTGACTATGATACAATAAAAGGCACTTTGGTAATGCGGCAACGCTTAGAAGGTGATGCTTTTCATCCTGCGGGGCGTGGTTGCGGAAAAACGTTAAAAAAGTTGTTTAATGAAGAAAAAACCAAAGCACGCGATTCCATACCGCTGTTATGTGACGAAACGGGAATTGTTCTTGTGTTTGGATTTGGTTGCGATGAACGCGTACGGATAACACCTTCTGCTGTTACCGTTGCCGTTTTGGAAGAAGAGGAGGTTATAAAATGAGCAGTATGTATGATGATTTGGGTGAAGTTCTTTTTAGTGAAGAAAAAATTGCCGAGATTGTTAAGAATATGGGAGAGAGAATCAGCAAAGATTATGAAGGTAAAAATCTTTTACTGGTTAGCGTCTTAAAAGGTTCGCTGATGTTTATGGCGGATTTGATGCGTCAAATCACGATTCCGTGTTCCATTGATTTCTTGTCGGTGTCCAGCTATGGATCCGGTACAAGCACAACCGGTGAAGTCCGTATTTTGAAAGATTTAGATGCTTCTCTGGAAGGAAAAGACGTACTGGTCGTTGAAGATATTTTGGATTCCGGTGTTACGCTTTCTTATTTACTTAAAAATTTATCAGCGCGCAAACCGAACAGTATTCGGTTATGTACGTTTTTAGATAAACCGGAACGTCGTCGTGTTAACGTCCATGCGGACTATATCGGTGCATCCATTCCCGATGAGTTTATTGTCGGTTATGGCTTGGATTACGCCGAAAAATATCGTAATTTACCCTTTGTAGCGGTGTTAAAGCCGGAAGTATATACTCACGAAAAGGAGTGAGAGATTCGTGGAATCAAACAATAACAACCATGGAAAGTTTTTCCGAAATCTCGGTATCATTATCGGGATTCCGGTTTTAATCGTAATTATTGTATGGATGTTTTTGCTCAATCCCAACAATAAGAAAAAGGATATGGTGTATTCCGACTATGTCCGTCTTTTCCAAAACGAGCAAGTAGAAAAGTTGGATTTTAACTTAACCAACGGTGTTGCCAATATTTTGCTAAAAACGGAATTCCGTACCGATGTTAACAAAGATAACAAAATCGATGAAAACGACGTTATCACCTATGCGGTACCGAATGTCAGTTTGTTTGTGCAAGATATTCAACCGTATTTGGAAAAAGTTTCTACCTACAACTATACACAACCGGCTGTTATTCCTTGGGGCAGTTTTTTACCGTCTATCCTAATAGCGGGATTGTTTGTTGCCATGTGGATTTGGATGCGTCGTTCCTTGTCCGGTAT
>JAGBSU010000219.1 GCA_017631705.1 Clostridia bacterium
CCGAAACATATATACAAACGGATCGGCAAACATCATTAATGTTTGGCGTCTTTAAACTGTTGCCATCGATATATCATCAGTAGCATGATGCCACCAACCGCCGCCATGAACAGCGAATGGAAAGCAATATCGGAGCAACCGATCCAAATCTTTTCGTTATTGCGGAAAAACTCGGTAATAAACCGTCCCACGCCGTAAAGCAACAGCATCCACGGCATGGTTTTGCCATCCGGCACGTAGGTTTTGCCTCGTGCGCGGATCAGTAGGAAAATCAAAATTCCCAGTGTCATCAAACTCTCGACAATCACAATGGGAAACACTTTTTCATTGGCTTCCAGGCTGTATAAGCCCCATTCACAAGGATAACCGTAACAACAACCGGTGAAAATGCAGCCGGAACGACCCGGAATATGAAAAGCTAAAATGCCATAGGTAATCATCTCGCTGACCGTCTGCCACGGCATACGGAAAATCTTTGCCAGCAACCATGCCACCGGAAATAGGTAGACAAAGGCAACAGCTAAGTTGACACGACTTCCATCCGTAAACCCCGATTGCGCAAACAGAATAAAGCCGTTGATGTTGACGGTAAACCAAAAACCCATATACGCAATGGGAATTGCCTTAAGCGGATTCAATCGTCTTCGCCAAATATACCACAAAACAATCAGCCAAAGCAAAACCTGTCCCACCGCTCCCGCCGTACCATAGGCGGTATAGTGTGTGTTCTGCTCAATGTGTTTTAAAATAATGGAATTCAAAAAAGCCATTCACTTGTACCTCGCGAAAGAAACAAACCCTTCCCCCTACGGCAATGCCGTAGGGGGAAGATTTTGAAGCATTAGCTCTGGTTGACCGAAGAGGGATTCACAATGGTCATCGGCTGATCCAAGGTGAAGGTGAAGGTAATACCATTCTGGGTAACTGTCAACTGATCAACCGACTGAGTGCCGAGACCATAGTAAGCATTCAGCTTATGGTTCAGAATCACGCTGGTAGTCCAAGACTTGATCTGTTCCGTAGCACCAAGCTTGTTGGAGATCGTTCCATTACCGGTACGAGAGAAGGTGACAGCGGGCGCCTTGCCGTTAGCCGCCAGAATGAAGCTGGCGGTGCAATCGCTGTTAATACCTGCAATGGTAACCGTCAGCGTGGGCTGAGCGAAGGTACCGTTGCGCTGGGTGCTGTTGTCCGCTGTGGCATCACCGTACAGAACCGCCTTATTGTTGGCACTGTCCACACCGGAGGTAGCACTATTGTTATCCGTTTCCACAGCAAAGGTGGGAGCGCTACTGCTACATGTACCACCCGTATAGGTAATCTTCTCTTGCTTAGAGGGACTACCGGACACACCGGTAATGGTGGCGGTGGGCTTCACCGAATACACTTTATAGGTAGGCGCAGTGGCAACCACCGACTGCGGCACGGGCATCTCCACCGTTTCACCCTTAACCGTGGTGATGGTCAGCACCATGCTGTTGGGATCCGCCTTGTACAAACCCGCCACAGATAGGCCGGTGTTCGTGGTGTTCAGTGCATAAACACCATTGGCTTCATTGCCCAGAGTGTACTCAATGATACCACGGTCACCGGCAATCAGCGAGCCGATATCCGACGTGTTCACATTGTAGTTACCATAGTTATTCTTAGATACGGTGTTATTCACCTTAGTGAAGGAGCCGGTCTGGTCGTACTTATACGTCAGTTTGACACTATTGAGGGTCATACCGTACTCACTCAACGGCTTGCCGCCGGCCAGCACCTGCAGCTCCAGACTGTTCAGCGCATAGTTAGCGCCGAACGCACCGGTGACAGTGCCTTCATCATTCTTACCGAACTCCTTGCTGGCCTTGGCAGAAGAAGTGGGGAAAATGATATCGATCTGGCTACCAACCGTAATGGTGGGAACACCCTCGCCGTCGTCGGTAACCTCATCCACACTCCAAGCCCACCAACGATTGTAGTAACCGTCGGCAACGGTGTACAGAGGTTTGTCATCCGTAGCGGTGTCGGGACCGTTCGCAATAGGCGCGTCGATCAGTGTGTTGTTCGCACCACCGTAAACGTTGGCCAGGTACAGAGCCTCCAGCATCCAGGTGCCGTTCTGCTTGCCGTTCACCACAGGAATGGTGAAGG
>JAGBSU010000220.1 GCA_017631705.1 Clostridia bacterium
CCAAGGAAGGTATTTCCGAGCATATCAAAGATTACAACAATCGTGTGGAAGAAGCAAACCAAATTACTTACACCGATTATATTGGGTTGATGATGTCTTCGGTGACGACGATTATTGAAGCGATCGGCATTATACTCATGGCGTTTGTTGCGATTTCGTTAGTGGTATCTTCGATTATGATTGGTATTATCACCTATATTTCCGTGTTGGAGCGTACCAAAGAAATCGGCATTTTGCGTGCCATGGGTGCTTCCAAACGTGATATTTCCCGTGTGTTTAACGCTGAAACCTTGATTGTCGGGTTTACTTCCGGTGCGTTTGGCATTGCTGTAACTTTACTGTTGGTTATGATCGCCAATGCTATTATTTATCCGCTCACCGACATTCCCTCTGCGGCGGTGTTACCGGTAGGCGGTGCGGTTATTTTGGTGATTATCAGCATGGTACTCACCTTTATCGCCGGTTTGATTCCGTCACGCGTTGCCGCCAACAAGGACCCTGTGGAAGCATTACGCAGCGAATAAAACGGTACTATTCGCGTAATATAAAAGAAATAAAAAAGAAAAACAGACCGACAAGTATGTCGGTCTGTTTTATTTTTCCGATAAAGGATTAGTTTTCGCCTTTCATGTTGGCGAAGCATTCGCTGCAATACACAGGGCGATCCTCACGGGGTTTGAAAGGCACTTTTGCTTCTTGGCCGCAGTTGGCGCAAATAGCAACATGCATTTCTCTTTCAGGTTTCGCAGCGTTCTTACGAGCGTCGCGGCAAGCTTTGCAGCGTTGCGGCTCATTCACAAAGCCTTTTTCTGCATAGAATTCTTGTTCACCGGCAGTGAACACAAATTCTGCGCCACATTCTTTGCACACCAAAGTCTTGTCTTCGTACATTTGTTTTTACCTCGCTTTAAGATAATAATTGTTTCGCCCTGCGACGGATTCGGACCGACACCTTTGAAAAACAACGCTCTGACTTAAGCTACCCGGGCGTATATATGAAACGGCAAAAACCGTTTACATACTTAATTTTGACTGACTTTACGGCGAATACGCTGGAGAGCGTTATCCACCGCTTTTTCGGTAATGGATAATTGGTTGGCAATTTCACGGTAGGAATAAGCACCGATGTGTAACATCAGTATACGATATTCCAGCGGTGTTAGTTGCGTGCGCAATTTTTGTTGTAACAACCGCCATTCCTCACGGCGCACCAACACGGCCTCCGGTTCTTCGGTTGCCGATTCCGGGAAACAATCAATCTCTTCTCCTTCGATATCCGGTTGACTATCGGCACCCGACAAGCGACGTACCACCGAAAGCATCCGATTACGGATACATACACCGGCATAGGTGCGAAAGGAAGCACCGCCGCCGCTATGGTACGTTTGCACCGCCGATAATAAGCCGAGCAAACCTTCTTGCGCCAAATCTTCCGGTTCTGCACCGTATTGCTGATACTTTTGCGACAACTGTTGTAACACCGACGACATGCGGGATACAAGTTGAGCAAAGGCATCGTGATTGTTTTGGCGGGCTGCAAGCACCAATTCGTCGTCCGTTAAGGGGTTTTCGGAAGTTTGTGCCGAAACATCATACAACACCAATCACCCCAACTGATATAGCAATACAGACTGCACTATTATTTACAGTATATAGTAACCGATTTGAAAAGTCAATACTTTTTTAAAAATAATTATTCAATATGTGAAAAAAAGACAGAAAATTGTCGAAAATTTTCTGTCTTTTGCATAGTTTAAAAGGGGTTAAAGGAAAAAACCGCTATTTCGATAACACTCGGTGGATGGACTCTGCGGCACGCTTGCCGGCTCCCATCGCCAAGATAACCGTTGCCGCACCGGTAACAACATCACCGCCGGCAAACACTTCCTCTCGGGTGGTTTGTAACGATTCCTCATGAACAATCAAGCATCCGCGTTTATCGGCTTGTAAGCCCTTGG
>JAGBSU010000221.1 GCA_017631705.1 Clostridia bacterium
ACTGCCGCAATAACTGCGCCGATAAGAATATAGGTTTTGAATTTTCCTAACTTATAGTGATGTCTGTCAGCGTCAATCATAGAGCCAATCAGCGGGTCATTGATAGCATCCCAGATTTGCACAATCAACAATAAAGCGGAAAGCAAACCGGTTTCTAAGGCCATATAAACCAACCAGAAAGTTTGTACGGTACCTTTGAGAGAAAAACTCATGTTGCAGCCAAAATCGCCGGCGGCATAGGCTAAGGAATCGCGAATACCAAAGGGCCGTTGCTGAGTGTTTGTTTTCATTAGTATTACCTCCTCTTTTATCCATAGACTTCGCTAGTATCATTTTAACAAAAAAATAGACTATACAAAACAACAAATCTTTGATATTATAATATATATCTTATATTTTGTGTGGAAATTGGTGAAAAAAGTTGAAAAATTTGATTGTTTTAGTACAAGATATCCTAAATTGTCTTTCCGGCGTGGAATGCGATGTGGTAAAAAACACAAATAAGAGCATCGATGCGTTTTTTTCGTCGCATTCTCGTTGGAAACCGTTGGAAACATTTTATCGTTCCAAAACCGCCGCACAACTGAACAAAGTACGCAGCGGTTGTCTTTACGAACTTCACAATCTGTGTGGCGGCAGTTTCTTTGTATATGTTCATAAACTTACCAATTATTTGTTACTGTTAGGACCGGTGCTGACCGAACCGCAAACCGTGTTAGAATTGCGCAATCACTTGCGAAAATACGCTTTATCGGTAGAAGAAACGGAAAAATGGGTAACATATAGCCGCGATTTGCCGGTCGTGCCTTTCCAAGCCTTGCATCGCTTGACATGTATACTGGCACATCGGTTTTTCAACGAATTCGGCACCCTGCCATATTACCGTGTGGAATTTTTACCGTCCGGCTCGGTGGTACCGCACGTCACGTCCGAAGAAACAGAAGGACTTTCCAAAATGCGACGTGTGGAAAGCCGTTACGAACTTAGCGGTGCGTTGACCGAGGCGGTCAAACAAGGTAACCTTTCCTTGGCAACACATTTGTTGGTGGAACTCAGTTCCAACAAAGAAGATGTTTTGGCATCTCGTAACGAAAACCCGTTGCGTAACCGGCAAAACTATTGCATCGTTTTAAACACACAGTTGCGGTACGCTTTGGAAGAAAGCGGTATCCACCCGTATCGGTTAGACCGCTTTTCCAATGAGGTTGCGATTACGATTGAAAAACTCAAAAGTATAGAAGAAGTTGACCGTTTTATCTACGATACCATTCGCCGTTACTGTGAACTGGTGCAAGAACATGCTTATCCTAAATTAAAACCTATTATACAGCTAACGGTGGAATATATTAAGTCGCATTTAGAAGAAACCATCACCGTAAGCGAAACAGCCGCACAGCTTGGTGTTAATGCCGACTATTTGTCGTCTTTGTTTCGCAAGGAAATGGGAATTTCTTTCATCGATTTTCTCAATCGTGAACGTATACAGCAAGCGGCGGAATTGCTCACAAGAACCGATTGGCAAATCCAACGTATCGCCACGGCGGTAGGGTACAACAACCCGAGTTATTTTACCAAACAATTCAAAAAAGTATTCGGGCAAAGTCCCATGGAATACCGTCGAAAAATATGACATAGTTGTTGCATTTGCTATCCCTGTCTGTTACAC
>JAGBSU010000222.1 GCA_017631705.1 Clostridia bacterium
GCTGTGACCCGTCTCCCCTTTCGGCTTTAAAAAGCGGAAAAACAGTGGTGGTGACAAACGGAAAACTTTCCACAAAATCATAAAGAACTGTGGAAAAAAAGGAGGGTTTTACGTGTACTTGCATATTGGACAAGAAACTGTTGTCCCTCTGAGTGAAATTGTGGGTGTTTTCGATATAGAAAACACAACAATTTCCAAAAACACGCGTTCCTTTTTGAATGATATTCAAAAAAGAGGCGAAGTAATCACTGTCAGCGATGATTTGCCGAAAAGTTTTGTGGTTTGTGTGGATAAGCAAGGCGCACAAACGGTATATATTTCACAGATTTCCTGCGCAACGTTACTAAAACGCGCTGAAATGTCTTATCAATTTGAGTGAATGAGAGGTTGTTTCAAAAATGAGTACCGAAACGAATCAAAATTTTGAAAACGAGGAACTCGGCACAGCAAACGTGCCGTATGACGAGAGCCAAATACAAGTTTTAGAGGGTCTGGAAGCGGTTAGAAAGCGCCCGGGTATGTATATCGGTTCCACCGGTCCTCGCGGACTTCACCATTTGGTTTATGAAATTGTAGATAACTCTATCGACGAAGCGTTAGCCGGTTTTTGTACCCATATTGAAGTGGATATTTTACCGGATAACGTAATTTCGGTGCGTGATAACGGCCGTGGTATCCCTGTCGGTATCAATGAAAAATTAGGTTTGCCGACTGTTACCGTCGTGTTAACCGTGTTACACGCCGGCGGTAAATTTGGTGGTAGCGGTTATAAAGTTTCGGGTGGTTTGCACGGTGTTGGTTCGTCGGTTGTAAATGCCTTGTCAGAATGGCTGGAAGTGGAAATTTCCCGCGAAGGCAAAGTGTTTTCGCAACGGTTCGAACGCGGTACAGCGGTTTCGGATTTAACCGTGACCGGCACTTCGGAAAACGACGGTACGTTGATTCGTTTTAAAGCAGATGCCGAAATCTTTACCGAAACAACCGAATACGAATTTGAAGTGCTTCAAAAACGCTTGCGTGAACAAGCTTTCTTAAATGCCGGGCTCAAAATCACGTTGACCGACCTGCGTGATGCCGATAACGTTGTTTCACAAGAATATTGCTACGAGGGTGGCATTTCCTCGTTTGTTGATTTTATGAACAAAACACGCGGCTATCAAGTGTTACACGATAACGTGATTCACCTTTCATTAACCGATGGCGATTCGGTTGCCGAAGTCGCGTTGCAATACAACGATAGTTATAACGAAAATATTATTTCGTTTGCCAATAACATTCACACGGTAGACGGCGGTACACACGAAAACTCGTTTAAAAACGGTATCACCCGTATTTTGAACGATTATGCTCGTCGTCATAACATGTTAAAAGATGCCGATTCTAACTTAAAAGGCGACGACGTTCGCGAAGGTTTAACCGCGGTTATCAGTGTGAAACTGAAAGATGCCCAATTCGAAGGTCAAACCAAGGCAAAACTGGGTAATACCGCAATGGGTACGCTTATCACCCAGTTACTTAACGAAAAATTATCCCCGTATTTAGAGGAAAATCCGGCTGTCGGTAAGGCGGTTTTGGAAAAATCCATCAACGCGGCACGTGTGCGTGAAGCCGCGCAAAAAGCACGTGAACTGGCACGTAAAAAGAGCGGTCTTGCCGCCACCCGCATGCCGGAAAAACTGGCCGATTGTATTTGGAGAGATGCCGAGCGTACCGAGCTCTACATCGTAGAGGGTGACTCTGCAGGCGGTTCCGCTATTCAAGGGCGTGATAGAAACTTCCAAGCCATTTTGTCCATGTGGGGCAAAATGTTAAATGTGGAAAAAGCGCGTTTGGATAAAGTGTACGGCAACGAAAAATTAATTCCGATTATTTTGGCACTCGGTTGCGGTATTGGTGACGATTTTGATTTATCGAAACTTCGTTACGGCAAAGTCATTATTATGGCAGATGCCGACGTTGACGGTTCGCATATTCGCACACTTTTATTAACCTTCTTCTTCCGCTATATGCGTCCTTTAATTGAAGAAGGACACGTTTACATTGCACAACCGCCGCTGTTTAAAGTTTCCAAAGGCAAACAAGTGCGGTATGCCTTCTCAGACGAAGAACGCGATACGTATGTTGCCGAACTCGGCGGTAATGCCGATATCCAACGCTACAAAGGTCTTGGTGAAATGGACCCCGAACAATTGTGGGAAACCACCATGGATCCGGCGTTCCGTACCATGTTGCGTGTGGAATTGACCGATGCAGCAGCAGCAGACGAAACGTTTTCTATTTTGATGGGTGATAAAGTAGAACCCCGTCGTGATTTTATTGAACGCAATGCCAAATTCGCTTTGAATTTGGACATCTAAAAGGAACAATTATGCAAAACGAAACAGGATTGTTACGTTTTCCGGTGGAATTAAGCGAACAGGAATACGTACGTTCACAAGAACTTTTATCCCGCAGAATAAACGGAAAACGTGTCGGCACCAGCCGTTTGTTTTCGTTATCTATGATGGTCTTGTGTGCTTTGTCTGCTTTTTCCGTTTATAAGCAGACAGGCACACCGGATTGGCCATTGTTTATTCTGCTGATACTTATGTTTATTTCCGAACTGTGGTTGATGGTTGCCCTTCCCCGTCAATTACGCCGGCGGTATAAAATGGCTTACCATACCACGCTGTATACCGGTTACTCGTTCCGGGGAACCGTTACGGTGGAAGAAGATGCCGTGCGCAAACAAACGGCATCTGCCACGGCATCCATTCCGTACCATACTTGCCGCGTATTTGCGGAAAGTGCCGATATGATGATTTTTTGCGGTGCCGATGGACATTCCATTGTTCTCCCCGCTCGCTTTTTAACGGGCGAAACAGCGGAGCATATTCGAAAAACGGCATTTGCACATATCCCCCCTGTTCGTCGTTTATTGGTAGAACCGTTGGTTCCCGTGGCACACGTTGAACCGGTGGATATGGCAGAAATCGAAGAAGAAACCTTGCTTTCTTTTCGCTTTTCTTATACCGAAAAAGAACTGTCCTCGATGGCGATTGATTCGGTTTTATTGCAATTTTACAGAACCTTACCTAATAAATGCTTACTTGCTACCGTAATAGCGGCGGTTTTCTATTTTGGTTTTTATATGTCGCCACTTCCGGTGTTTTTATTGTCGCTATTACTCTTTTTGCTGGGTGGCTTGTTTGGCGCGTGGCGCAAATCGCATCTTGCCGCAGCACCGATGAAAACCGCACCGATGCGTGTGGATATTACCAATCGCGGTCTGCGCCTTGCCGGCAAAGAAAAACCGGCAATTTTACCGTGGAATACGTTTACACGCGCGGTGGAACAACGCGATTCGGTAGAATTTTATTCCGATAAAGATATGCAATTCATGATACCAAAACGTTGTATTGACGATATGAATGAATTTCGCCGTATCGTGGATATGTTTGTCAAATGAGTCCTTTTTGAAAGGGGAATGAACATGGAACAACCGCCCAAAGACATACGCACCGAAAAAGGCGAAGAACTGCGTATCGTCGTGGCGGGACGTTTCCCGTCACCGCAAGAGGCGGTAGGGTGGCTGCGTTTGTTGAACGGACCGGCCTATACGCTTCTTTGGTGTGCCGTGGTGTTGCTGTCGGCAGTCTTTTTGTTCGGCACGTTGGCACAACTTGTTGGTACACCGTGGTATTTGCGCGGTGCCATTGTAGCATTTATCGCTTCCTGCTGTTTTTTAAGTATGTCACAGCTATCTCGGTTTAAAAAGCAAGAAATAACGTCATTTTTTGCCTTATTTTCCGACCGCAAGGCGGATAAAAAAGCTGTGGAAATGGGTTATACCTTTGCGTTTTACGATGACCGTGTGGTTTCCACCTCGTTGCGTGGCAGTGATACGATTTGGTTTTCGGATGTGGTGATGTGCACGGAATCCGCCGGCGGATTCGCCTTGCAAACCAAAACTGCTGTTTTGTTTTTACGGAGTGCAGATTTGACAGCGTATGATTTACAATGCATACGTGCCCATTTACACGCGGTCATTTCCGCTTCGCGGCAACATATCAAAGCGATGGCGATACCCGGACTCACAGAAGCGTTGCCGATTCCTCGCTTTTTTAACTTTGATAACATAGCGGCGAGAGCAGTCGTGTCGGCACGCAGTCAAGCGGGACGTCGCAGACGGCGAGTGAAAGCCTTGCTGTTACCGCTATTGTTGTTGTTTTCCATTTTGCCGGCGCTTTTATGGCAGTTTACACCGTGGCTACTATTAAATTTGGTGATTTCGGCGGTGATATTCGGCAGTGTGGGGCTGTGGATTGCCTCCGCGTTGGAAAGAAAATTGTCGGGTGTTGCGGATTTACCCGATTTGCAACTGGCTTTTACCAAAGACGGCTTGGCTGTTTTGTGTGCCGGTGTTACGGAATTTACCGTAAAAGAACGCTTAAACGTTCGTATAACAAACAAGAAAGTACATATTCGTTATACCAACGGCGAACAGCTTACTATACCGTTGTCGGCGGTTGACCGACCGGAATCTTTAAAAACTTTGTGGTTGAATGACGCGTCCGGAATATAAACCGGAACGATAAAAGGAGAAATTACAAATGGATGAGCAAATGACGGTACAGAACAAACTATTTGATGTGGATTTGGAAAAGGAAATGAAACAAAGTTTCCTTGCCTATTCCATGTCGGTTATTATTGCGCGTGCTTTACCGGATGTGCGTGACGGTTTAAAACCGGTACACCGCCGTATTCTGTATACCATGCACGAACGCAATCTGACACCCGATAAACCGCACCGTAAGTGCGCCGATACCGTGGGCGCTGTGTTGGGTAGTTATCATCCACATGGTGATGCTTCGGTATACGATGCCATGGTGCGTATGGCGCAGGATTTCTCCTTGCGTTATCCGCTTATTGACGGTCACGGAAACTTCGGTTCGATTGACTGTCACCCGGCTGCTGCTTATCGTTATACCGAATCTCGTATGACTAAAATGTCACTCGATATGTTGGCAGACATCGAAAAAGAAACCGTCGATTTTGCACCCAACTACGACGACCGTCTGCAAGAACCGGTTGTCCTCCCCTCTCGGTTCCCTAACTTATTGGTAAATGGTTCGGTGGGTATCGCCGTCGGTATGGCAACCAATATTCCGCCGCACAATCTGCGTGAGGTCATTGACGGCATTTGCTTGTTAATTGATAATCCCGATGCCGGTTTGCCGGAAATCATGGAATGCATCAAAGGCCCCGACTTCCCCACCGGCGGCGTGATTATGGGGTATTCCGGTATCCGTGCCGCTTATGCTACCGGTCGTGGCAGAATTATTGTGCGTGCCAAAACCGAAATCGAAGAACATAACAACCGTTTCCAAATTGTCGTTACGGAAATTCCGTATCAAGTGAATAAACTCAATTTGGTAAAATCCATCATTGAATTAGCGGATGATAAACGCATCGAGGGTATCAGCGACGTTGTTGACCACTCCGACCGCGAGGGTATGCGTATTGTTATCGAACTCAAACGCGATGCCAATCCGCAAGTGGTGCTTAACCAATTGTTTGCGTATACCCAAATGCAAACCACTTTCGGTGCCATTATGCTGTCGTTGGTGAACGGTGTGCCGCGCGTATTGACGTTAAAAGAAATGTTGGAAGAATACATTAAATTCCAATGCGAAGTCATTACACGCCGCACCTTGTTTGAATTGCGTAAGGCAAAAGAACGCGAACATATTGTGGAAGCACTCAAAATCGCGGTGGATTTCATCGACGAAGTCATTGAAATCATTCGTCGTTCCGCCGACCAAGCAACCGCTAAAACCAATTTGATGGAACGCTTTGGCTTTGACGAAGTGCAAGCCACCGCCATTGTGCAAATGCGTTTAGGTCAACTTTCCGGTTTGGAACGTCAAAAAATCGAAGACGAATTGGCGTCATTGCGTGCTAAAATTGCCGAATTAGAAGGCATTTTGGCAGATGAACAAAAAATCAAAGATATTGTTAAAGACGAGTGCGTGAAAATGCGCGACAAGTACGGTGACGATCGCCGCACGGAAATCTCGCTCGTATCCGGTGAAGTGGATATTGAAGACTTGATTCCGGTGGAAGATTGCGTGCTTACCATGTCGCAACTTGGCTATATTAAACGCCAACCGCTGGAAGTGTACAAAACACAACGTCGCGGTGGTCGCGGTATCAAGGGCATGACAACCCGAGAGGAAGATATCACTGAAACGATGTTCCTCTGTTCCAGCCACGATATTGTGATGTTCTTTACTTCGGCAGGACGTGTTTATCGTCTGAAATGTTACGAAGTACCCGAGGGAAGCCGTACGTCCCGCGGTATGAACATTGTTAATCTGTTGCCGCTTACAGAAAATGAAAAAGTTACCGCTATGATTCGGGTGACCGAATTCGAAAGCGATAAGTATTTGTGCATGGTTACCCGCCGCGGTATCATCAAGCGTACGCGTTTGGATGCCTATTCCAATGCCCGTAAGAGCGGACTTATTGCGGTGGACTTGGATGAAGGCGACGAATTGGCATGGGTGCACGTCACCGATGGTTATCAGCAACTGTTGGTCGGTACGCGCAAAGGTATGGCCATCTGCTTTGACGAAAACGATGCCCGCGTTGTCGGTAGAACGGCACGTGGTGTGAAAGCCATTACGCTCGCAGAAGGTGACGAGGTTGTCGGCATGGCGGTACGTGACGAAAACAGCTTGTTGTTAACGGTTACCGAAACCGGCTATGGTCGTTTGAGTGAATTTAGCGATTATCGCATTCAATCTCGTGGCGGTAAAGGTCTTACCAACTACCACACCGAAGAATACGGCGATGTTGCCGCTATTCGTATGGTGAACACGGACGATGATATCATTTTGATTTCGTCAAACGGCATCATCATTCGCTTGCCGGCGGGTGAAATCCGCTTGTGCCGTCGCCCGTCTAAGGGTGTGCGCGTCATGCGTGTAGACGAGGAATCTCGCATTGTATCGTTGGCACAAGTCCCCCATGAAGACGAAAAGGAAGACGAATCCGGCGAAGAAACGACAACAGTAACCGCCGAAACCGTCGAAGAGGCGAAAGAATAAAGCATGGCAAAGGTAATTACGGCAATTTCTACAGCGTCTGCGCCGGCAGGACTGGGTGTTATCCGTCTTTCCGGCGATGGTGCCACACGCATTGCCGACAAAGTGTTTCGTCCGGTCGTTTCCACCCGAACGTTGGATTCCCAATCGGGTTATCGGGCGGTCTACGGCCACGTGCAGGACGAAGACGGTGTATTTGATGAATGCGTGGCAACCGTTTTTCGTGCTCCGCACAGTTATACTGGCGAAGACGTGGTAGAACTTTCTTGCCACGGCGGCTTGTACTTGTTACAGCGTGCCTTGCGCGCGCTCATTTCCGCAGGTGCCGAGCCGGCGGGTGCGGGCGAGTTTACGCGTCGCGCGTTTTTAAATGGAAAAGTGGATTTAACACAAGCCGAAGCGGTGATGGATTTAATCGCCGCAAACGGTCGCTTGGCGGCAAAAACCGCCTTGGCGGCGCGTGAAGGCGCGGTGTTTAAACGATTACAAGTGCTAAAAGAAACGCTCATAGGGTTGCAAGCGCAATTTTCGGCGTTTGTTGATTATCCCGATGACGATATTCCCGAATTGGACGCCATCACCTTGGAACAAACGCTTATAGAAGCGCAAACGACCCTCTCTTCCCTACTTTCTACCTACGATGTCGGAAAATTGTTACGGGAAGGTGTGGATACCGCCATTGTGGGCAGTCCCAATGTGGGAAAATCTACTCTTATGAACATTTTATCCGGTTGCGAACGCAGTATAGTAACCCCGATTGCCGGTACCACGCGTGACGTGGTGCAAGAAACGGTACGTGTCGGTGAATTGTTCTTGCGATTATCGGATACTGCCGGTATCCACCATACCGACGACGCCGTTGAAGCTATCGGTGTGGAACGTTCTCGCCGTCAATTGGAAAGTGCCGCCCTCGTTTTGGCGGTTTTTGATGGCTCCCGTCCCTTATTGCCCGACGATTTGGAACTCATAGAACAATTACCACGCGAAACGACGATTGCGGTCATTAACAAACAAGATTTGGAGCAAAAAATAAACGAACAGTATATTTTAGGCAAATTTCAACACGTTGTAAACGTCGGCGCGGCGCAGGGTTCCGGTTTAGAGGCGCTAACCGAAGCGATACAAATGGTAACCGGTATTTATCGGTTGAACGAATCGGAGCCGGTACTGGCAACCGAGCGTCAGCGGTATTGTGTGTGTCGCGCGCAGGATGCGTTGCAAGAAGCGCAAACGGCGTTGCAAGACGGCATGACATTGGATGCGGTGTCGGTAAATATCGACAGTGCCTTGACGGCGATACTCGAACTTACCGGAGAACGAGTGACCGAAACGGTGGTCGATGGTATTTTCGCTCGTTTTTGTGTGGGAAAATAGGTTTTTACAACAAAAAAGCCCTGTCTGCGGCATGTTTCACAGACAGGGTTTTTAATAAAGATGTCTTATTTAATCAGCGTTCCCATGGTGCCGGGAGCAACGCAACCGGCATTGGATTCGTCGGTATCAATGTGCATAGCAAGTGCAAACTTATCGCTTACTCTTACAACAACGTCGCCAAAAACGAGGGGACGCGCAGTATCAAGCTTTACGCATA
>JAGBSU010000223.1 GCA_017631705.1 Clostridia bacterium
CATTTACATCGTTTGGTAGGAACGGATTCCGAATCTCACCCACATGGTAACGAACATATCAATAAAATGCTTTTATTTGTGCTGGCGATTGCCATTCACAATTTTCCGGAAGGCATTGCCGCCGGTGTTGGTTTTGGTTCCGGCAACACCGCCGAAGCGCTGACAATTGCCGGTGGTATTGCACTACAAAACATTCCGGAAGGTATGGTTATCATTGCCCCGTTGTTATCTATGGGGGTCAGTGCTAAGCGTACGCTTCTTGCCGCCTCTGCCACCGGATTAGTCGAAATCGCCGGTACGATGCTCGGCTATTTCGCGGTGAATATTTCCACCGCTGTTCTCCCCTTTGCTTTGGCTTTTGCCGGCGGTACAATGTTATATATCATCAGTGATGAAATGATTCCCGAAACACACGCTCACGGCAATGAGCGCGGTGCCACTTACGCACTATTAGTTGGCTTTTGCGTAATGCTGTTGATGGATGTATTGGTTGGTTAAGCAGAAAATTAAATTTACTTAAAATATTAAATATTAAAGGAGAAATTACTATGAACAAGTATGCCGGAACCCAAACCGAAAAAAATTTAGAAGCTGCTTTTGCTGGCGAATCACAAGCCCGTAACAAGTATACCTATTTCGCCTCTCGCGCTAAAAAAGACGGGTTTGAGCAAATCGCCGCTTTGTTCTTAAAAACAGCGGACAATGAGAAAGAGCATGCCAAATTATGGTTCAAGGAATTAAACGGTATCGGCGACACCGCCGAAAATTTACTTCATGCCGCCGAAGGCGAAAATTATGAGTGGACCGATATGTATGAAAATTTTGCAAAAACCGCCGAAGAAGAAGGCTTTACAGATTTAGCCGCTAAGTTTCGTTTAGTCGCCGCGATTGAAAAACAACACGAAGAACGATATCGAGCGTTATTAGCCAATGTGGAAACTGCCAAAGTTTTTGAAAAGAGCGAAGTTAAAATTTGGGAGTGCCGCAACTGCGGTCACCTGGTCATCGGTACCAAAGCTCCTGAAAGTTGCCCCACATGTGCTCATCCGCAAAGTTATTTTGAAATTCACATGGAAAATTATTAATTTTTGAAA
This sequence comes from Clostridia bacterium, assembly GCA_017631705.1. Taxonomy (GTDB): domain Bacteria; phylum Bacillota; class Clostridia; order Oscillospirales; family Acutalibacteraceae; genus RGIG3009. The sequence continues at coordinate 1,095 of JAGBSU010000223.1, forward strand.
ATTTCTATCGATTTTTTGAAATTTCTTCTTGACGATTGCGTATATTTGTGGTATACTGACTGCGAATTTTAAAAGCTGTGACGAAGACGGTATTGAAATTTTGTTTTCAGAGAGTCGGTGTTTGGTGCAAACCGATAGCAAAATTTCAGAATTGCCCATCACTTCCGAGCTGAAAGGCTGAAACAACAGTAGGTCTTTTCGTGACTGCCGCGTTAGTGCATAAGGGTTGCTGGACCCTGAGGGGCGATACAAGTTATCGCAATTTGAGTGGTACCGCGAGTGAATTGTTTATTTCACCCGTCTCAAAGAAACACTTTGGGACGGGTGTTTTTATTATTTTTTACAAGGAGGTTTTAGTATGTCATCCATGTCAACAAACAAATTACACGAGGTAGCCTGTCGAATTCGCGAAATGCGTGAAATTGACAACATTACCGCAGAAGAAATGGCAGAAAAAACCGAGGTTTCCTTAGCCAATTATTTGGAATACGAATCCGGAACAAAGAATATGCCGTTTAGCTTTATCCACAAATGTTCCTTGGCATTCGGTATCGGCATTACCGATTTGATGGAAGGACAAAGCGCTCACCTTTCCTCTTATACCATTACCCGTAAAGGTGAAGGACAGCACACCGCCAAAGAAAACGGTATTGAAATTAAAAACTTAGCGCCCTTGTTCCGCAAAAAAATTGCCGAACCGTTTTGGGTGAAATACGATTTTGACGAGAAATTACAAAACGAACCGATTGCTTTGGCAACACACTCCGGTCAAGAGTTCGATTTGATTATGAGTGGTCGTTTAAAAGTGCAAATCGGCGACCACGTGGAATATTTAAGCGAGGGCGACAGTATTTACTATAACAGTGCCACCCCCCACGGTATGGTGGCCGTTGATGGGCAAGATTGTTTGTTTGTTGCGGTGGTACTCCCCGGTGAGGACCATTCCGAAACCGTTATTCGCGAAAGTTTGGTGCCCACTCACAACCAATCTCGTTTAGTGTGCAGCAAGTTTATCGAAACCACCAAAAACGAAAACGGCGAATTGACCGCTATTAATTTTCATAATGAAGATACGTTCAACTTTGCGTTTGACATTGTGGACGAAATTGCCAAAAAGAACCCCGACAAAATCGCTATGGTGCACTTGGACAAGGATAAAACCGAACGCAAATTCTCGTTCCGCGATATCCGCCGCAACTCCAACATGTGTGCCAACTACTTTAAATCGCTCGGTATTAAAAAAGGTGACCGCGTGATGTTGGTGTTAAAACGCCACTACCAATTCTGGTTTGCTATTTTGGGCTTGCACAAGCTTGGTGCTATTGCTATTCCTGCCACCAATTTGTTGCAAGAACACGATTTTGATTACCGCTTTAATGCTGCCGGCGTTTCGGCAGTTCTTTGCACCGCTGACGGTGACGTGGCGCATCAAGTCGACCTTGCCATGGCATCCAGCCCTACGGTACAACACAAAATTTTAGTTGGCGGCAAACGTGACGGTTGGCACGATTTTGATGAAGAATATCAATTATTCAGCGCGCATTTTTATCGTGACGAAACGACACCGTGCGGCGACGACCCGATGCTGATGTTCTTCACTTCCGGCACCACCGGATATCCCAAAATCGCACTACATAGCTATAAATATCCGTTAGGACATTTTATTACTGCCAAGTATTGGCACGGCGTGCACGAAGACGGCTTACACTTTACCATTTCCGATACCGGTTGGGGTAAAGCGTTATGGGGTAAATTGTACGGTCAATGGCTGTGCGAAGGTGCTGTGTTCACCTATGACTTTGAGCGGTTCAATGCCGCCGACATCTTGCCATTGTTTGCCCAGTATAAAATCACCACGTTCTGTGCGCCGCCTACCATGCTGCGCATGTTGGTAAAAGAAGATATTTCCAAGTACGATCTTTCTTCAATCAAACACATCACCACTGCCGGTGAAGCATTAAACTTGGAAATCTACAAACAATTTGAAAAAGCCACCGGTTTACACATCATGGAAGGTTTTGGTCAAACCGAAATCACGCTGGCGATTGCCAACTTGATGGGTACTACCTGCAAACCCGGTTCAATGGGCAAACCTGTTCCGCTTTACGATATCGAATTATTGGATGCCGAAGGCAAACCGGTTGCTACCGGTAAACCGGGCGAAATCGTGATAAAAACCTCCGATAAAATCCCCTGCGGTTTGTTCATCGGTTACTATGAAAACGAAGAAAAAACCAAAGAGGTATGGCACGACGGTTATTATCACACCGGCGACTTGGCTTGGCGCGATGAAGACGGATTTTATTGGTACGTTGGCAGAGCCGACGACGTAATTAAATCTTCCGGTTACCGTATCGGGCCGTTTGAGATTGAAAGCGTTATCATGGAACTCCCCTACGTGTTGGAATGTGGCGTTTCTGCCGCCCCCGATGAAATCCGCGGTCAAGTGGTAAAAGCCAGCATTGTTTTGACAAAAGGTACTGTGGGAACCGAGGAATTGAAGAAAGAAATTCAAGAGTATGTGAAATCACATACGGCGCCGTACAAATATCCTCGCATTGTGGAATTTAAAGACGAGCTTCCCAAAACAATCAGTGGTAAAATCCAGCGCAATAAACTGTAATTTTTCTATTGACAAAATCCCCGAAGATATGCTATACTCTTATACAATATTAAAGACTTTGACGAAGAGTGCTCGAATGCGTTTTTTCTAAGAGAAGCGACGGTTGGTGCGAGTCGTTAAAAACAGTTCGATGTCTGTAGCTTCTGAGTCGAGAGGAAGAAAGCGTTGGCGAGTAGAACCTCTCCGTGATTGCCGCGTTAGTGCATACGGGTTGTTTGACCCTGAGTGGCGATGTTGATCGCAATTTGAGTGGTACCGCGGGTTTGGAAACTCTAAGCTCGTCTCAAAGTATTCCATCTTTGGGACGGGCTTTTTCTGTTCCAATGGCAGGAGGCAATTGCAATGCAAAACACTATGACAGGTTTGGACCTAAAAATCCAAGAAATGGCTCGCCGTATTCGGGAACTTCGTGAGATTGAAAATCTTTCGACTGCCGAATTGGCCGAAAAAACCGGTGTCAGCGAGCAAGAATACATTAATTGTGAAAATGGACTGAGCGATTTAAACTTTGCGTTTATTTATCGTTGCGCATTGGCTTTTAACGTCGACGTCACCGACATTATTGAAGGTCGTAGCCCGACGCTGAAATCTTACGTTGTCACCAAAAAAGGTAAGGGTCAAAAAATCGAGCAAGCTCACGGCATGACGTATTTCAATTTAGCCGCCGCTTTCCGTAACCGTATCGCCGAACCGCTTTTGGTATGCAGCCAATACAACGAAGAAGCACAACACCGTGATATTGAACTCACCACCCACACCGGTCAAGAATGCGATATCATTATTGAAGGCCATTTGAAAGTTCAAATCGGTGAACACAAGGAAGTGCTTGGCCCAGGTGATAGCATTTACTACGATAGTTCGGCGCCGCACGGTATGATTGCTGTTGATGGACAAGATTGTTTGTTCTACGCGATTGTTTTGAATCCCACCGGCGAACCGGTACCGGAATTGCAAGCCTCTCCCCTCGTTTCCGGTAAACCGCGCACCCGCGATTCCGAAGAACGTGTGTATAACCGTTTTGTGGAACGTACCGAAGACGAAAACGGTACCCCGCTTTCGATTTCGTTCAAGAATATCGACAATTTCAACTTTGCGTTTGACGTTGTGGATGAGATTGCTAAAAAATCTCCCGATAAATTGGCTATGCTTCACGTCGATAACGACAAAACCGAGCGTCGCTTTACTTTTAGGGATATGGAACGTTATTCCAACCGCGCCGCCAACTATTTCAAATCTCTCGGCATTAAAAAAGGTGACCGCGTGTTGTTGGTGCTTGGCAGAAATTATCAGTTCTGGTATGCGATGTTGGGCTTGCACAAATTAGGTGCAATTGCCATTCCTGCTATGAACCAACTGTTAAGCCACGATTTTGAATATCGCTTCAATGTAGCCGGTATCAGCGCTGTGATATGCACGTCCAAGGGCGATGCCGCTCATCAAGTAGATATTGCTGCTGAAAATTGTCCGCAACTGCTACACAAAATCTTGGCAGGCGGCAAACGTGACGGTTGGCAAGATTTTGACGAACAATGTTCCTTATTCAGCACACACTTTAAGCGTACCGCCTCCTCTGCCGGCGGCGACGATACCATGCTGATGTTCTTCACGTCCGGCACTACCGGATATCCCAAAATTGCTACTCACAGTTTCAAATATGCCTTAGGGCATTTCCACACCGCGAAATATTGGCATAACGTTGACCCGAACGGATTACACTTTACCATTTCGGATACCGGTTGGGCAAAAGCGATGTGGGGTAAATTTTACGGTCAATGGCTGTGCGAAGCTGCTACCTTTGTGTATGACTTCGACCGTTTTCATGCCGAAGATATTTTACCCTTATTTGCCAAATATCATATTACTACCTTCTGCGCACCGCCTACGATGTTGCGTATGCTGATTAAGGAAGACATTTCCAAGTACGACCTTTCTTCTTTAAAACACATGACAACCGCCGGCGAAGCCTTGAACCCCGAAATCTATCGTCAGTTTGAAAAAGCCACCGGTTTACAAATTTTAGAAGGTTTCGGTCAATCGGAAAGCACCATGATTATCGGTAACCTTACCGGTGCACCGCATAAACTCGGTTCGATGGGTAAACCTGCACCGATTTACGACGTAGATTTGCTTTCTGCCGACGGCAAAAGTGTTCCGGTTGGTGAAACCGGAGAAATTGTTGTTCGCACCGCCGATGGTGCTCCATGCGGTTTGTTCCTCGGTTATTACAACGATAAGGAAAAAACCGACGAAGTTTGGTACGATGGATATTATCATACCGGCGACATGGCTTGGCGCGACGAAGACGGTTTCTACTGGTATGTCGGTAGAGCCGACGACGTGATTAAATCTTCCGGTTACCGTATCGGGCCGTTTGAGATTGAAAGCGTGATTATGGAACTTCCCTACGTGCTGGAATGCGGTGTTTCCGCCGCTCCCGATGATGTGCGCGGTCAAATTGTAAAAGCCAGCATCGTGCTTGCAAAAGGCGTGGAAGGCACCGACGAACTCAAAAAAGAAATTCAAGATTACGTAAAATCACGCACAGCGCCGTATAAATACCCCCGTATTGTGGTGTTTAAGGACGAACTCCCCAAAACCATCAGCGGTAAGATACAGCGCAACAAGTTATGAGGATAACATCATGAACACCAAGCGAATTACCATACTTTCCGGCCACTACGGCAGTGGGAAAACCAATATTGCCGTTAATTTGGCTTTGGATAAACGTAAAACACACGAGCAAGTAGCAATTGCCGATATTGATATTGTCAATCCCTACTTCCGCACAAAAGACAGCGAAGAGTTGTTACAAAAAGCGGACATTCGGTTGATTTGCTCGGAGTATGCCAATTCCAACGTAGATATCCCCGCATTACCGCAGGATATTTACAGTATCACCGATAACACGGCCGTACATTGTGTATTGGATGTCGGCGGTGACGAACGCGGTGCATTGGCACTCGGTCGTATCGCACCGAAAATCAAAGAAGAAAACAACTTTGATATGCTCGGTGTTGTCAACTGTTATCGTCCCTTAACACGGGATGCGGATTCTGCTATTACGGTATTACGAGAAATTGAAGCCGCTTGTGGAATATCATTCACCGCACTGATTAACAACTCCAATTTAGGACGAGAAACCACTGCACAAGATGTGTTGGATTCCCTACCCTATGCCGAAGAGATTTCTAAAAAAACCGGGTTGCCGGTTGTGCTGACAACGGTTGACAATTCACTGTATGACATTTTGAGCGATAAGATTTCCAATCTGTATTCGCTTTCATTGCAAAAGAAACTGTAAAGGAGATTTGAAAATGGCTGTTTTAACTTTCAAAACCGACAGATGCAAAGGCTGTGGTCTTTGTGTCGATGTTTGCCCCAAAGGGGTGTTGGCGCTTGCCGCCGATAAAATCAATGCCAAAGGCCACCATCCAGTGGAAGCGGCAAAACCGGAAGCTTGTATTGGCTGTGCGTTCTGCGCAACCATGTGTCCCGATTGTATTATCAAGGTAGAAAGGTAAGTGAGTACCATGTCAGAAAAAGTATTGATGAAAGGTAACGAAGCGATTGCCGAAGCTGCTATCTCGGCCGGTTGCCGTCACTATTTCGGATACCCGATTACCCCTCAAACAGAAATTGCCGCTTACATGGCGAAAAGAATGCCCAAAATTGGCGGTACTTTCTTGCAAGCGGAAAGCGAAATCGCCGCCATTAACATGGTGTACGGCGTTTCGGCTACCGGTAAACGCGTGATGACTTCTTCTTCCAGCCCCGGAATCTCGCTGAAAGGTGAAGGTATTTCCTATCTCGCCGGTGCAGACCTACCCGCTTTGATTGTTAACGTACAACGCGGTGGCCCCGGTCTTGGCGGTATTCAACCGTCGCAATCCGACTATTTCCAAGCCACTAAAGGCGCGGCACACGGTGACTTCCACATGATCGTGTTGGCCCCTGCCTCGGTACAAGAAATGGCAGAACTGACGGTGAAAGGTTTTGACCTTGCTGATAAATATCGCATGACGACCATGATTTTGGCCGACGGTACGATGGGTCAAATGATGGAACCGGTTTCGTTGGATTTCAAAACCGAAGCACCGGTAGAAAAACCGTGGGCTGTTACCGGTACCAACTGCGAACGCGAACACAATATTGTAAACTCGTTGTTCTTAAAACCGGAAGAATTGGAACGCACCAACTTTGAACGTTACGAGCGTTACCAAACCATCACCAAAAACGAAGTGATGTGCGAAGAATACATGATGGAAGATGCCGAGATTTGCATTGCCGCTTTTGGTATTGCGGCTCGCGTTTCCAAAAATGCGATTAACGAGG
>JAGBSU010000224.1 GCA_017631705.1 Clostridia bacterium
CCTTAAACTCGCATGCTTCGCACACAAATACATCGGAACTGCCGGCGTGACCGTTAGCACCAATCAGCGGTAACCGCCCGCCAATGAATACCGAAGGATCGTGACCGCCTTGTAATAAAATTTGCGAAATCATGGAAGAAACGGTGGTCTTGCCATGTGTACCCGCCACCGCGATAGTGTTTTCAAAGCAACGGGATAATTCGCCCAATAACTTGGCGCGTTCCATGAGCGGAATACCGCGTTCGCGCGCGGCACACAGTTCGGGGTTTTCCGCCGAAACAGCGGCAGTATACACCACCAATTGTGCATCGCCCACATTTTCTGCCGCTTGTTGCATGTGTACGGTAATGCCGAGTTTTCGCATGCGGTCAACGTTGTCCGATTCGTTCACATCCGAACCGGTCACTAAAAAACCTTTGGCATGCAATATCTCTGCCAGCGGACTCATGCCCGAGCCGCCGATACCGACAAAATGTACGCATTTGATACCGGATAAAAAATCGTGTTGCATCGTGTCACCCTCCCGATAATTCTTATTATATTGCTTTTCGAAGAAAAAATAAATACCTTTTTGAAAATTTTCATATTCGTATGATTTGGGGATTGAATAACTAATTAATTTATGATACACTTAATGATGATTATATATAAGGAGCAATCTTATGTCGCAGATACACGTTGTTTCGCCGGAAGAGTTGGCAAAACAACACCCTTACATAGAGAAAGTTCGTGCCTTTTATGCGGCACGTCATAACGGCGGTGCACCGCTTGCCTACGTGCGCACCTACGGTTGTCAACAAAACGTTTCGGATTCCGAACGGATGAAAGGTTTACTCGCCCAAATGGGATTTGAGTTTACCGAAACACCGGACGATGCCGATTTCATTTTGTACAACACCTGTGCCGTACGTGAACACGCCGAAGACCGCGTGTTCGGCAACGTCGGCGCGCTCAAAGCGTTAAAACGCCGCCGCCCCGAAGTGTTGATTGCACTATGCGGTTGCATGGTACAGCAAGAGCACATTGCTGAAAAGATTTACAAAAGTTATCCGTTTGTCGGTTTGGTGTTCGGCACCCACGTGCAACACCGCTTACCGGAACTTATGGCAAGCGTTCTACTTCGCCAACGCCGTTTGGTGGAAATTCCTGCGTGTGACGGCGTGTTGGTCGAGGGTATACCGGCCGTGCGTGACGGTGGCTTTAAAGCCTTTGTCCCGATTATGTACGGTTGCAATAACTTTTGCACATATTGCATTGTGCCGTATGTGCGCGGTAGGGAACGTAGCCGCCCGCCCGAGGCGATTTTGGAAGAAGTACGCGAACTTGCCGCACAAGGGTACAAAGATATCACCTTGCTTGGTCAAAATGTCAACTCCTACGGCAAAGGGGAGGCACACGGTGTCAATTTTCCCGAACTGTTGCGCCGTATCAATGCTATCGAGGGCGATTTTATAATTCGTTTCATGACCTCGCATCCCAAAGATGCTACCAAAGAATTGTTTGATACCATCGCCGCATGCGAAAAGGTGACACGGCATTTTCATTTGCCGTTCCAATCGGGCAGTAACCGCGTGCTCAAAGCAATGAACCGCGGCTACACTCGTGAACAATATTTGGATTTGATTGCCTATGCCCGCAAAGTGGTACCGGGGATTTCGTTCACCAGTGATGTGATTGTCGGTTTCCCCAGCGAACAACGCGAGGATTTTGAACAAACTTTGGATTTGATCCGCCAAGTCGGGTTTGCCTCGTTGTTTACATTCATTTTCTCCCCGCGTGAGGGCACCCCTGCCGCCGCCATGCCTGACCCCATCCCCGCGGCGGAAAAAACGGCATGGTTTACCGAAATGACTGCTTTGCAGGAAACCTTATCGGCACAGCGGTTGCAACAATTGGTCGGCACAGAATGTCGAGCGTTGTTGGAACAGCAAACCGGCGACTGTGTGGAAGCCCGCTTACCGGATAACAGCATTGTCCGCGTAAACGGCGGTGCCGACCGTATCGGCCAATACGTTACCGTACGTATAACCGGCGCACGCAATTATGTGCTCACCGGAGAAATAAAATAAAAGGAGATTATCACCGTGGAACAAATTTTAGAAATGGCAAAAGAACTTGGTCACGCTCTGCAACAAGACGAGCGTTTTATCAAATTGCAAGCGGCACAAGCTGCCGCTGACGAAGATGCCGAACTGCAAGGTTTAATCGGCGAATTCAATTTAAAGAGAATGGCGATTAACAGCGAAACCGCCAAAGAAGACAAGGACGAAGACAAATTAAAAGAACTCAATGCCGAAATCCGCGAGGTATATGCCCGCGTGATGGCGAACGCCTCAATGGCGGCTTACAACGAAGCCAAAACCGCCGTGGATAAAATCATCAATGGCATCGGTGCGATTGTCAACATGGCGGCACAAGGCATGAATCCGGACGAATACGAAGAGCATAATTGCGGTGGCAATTGTAACAGTTGTGGCGGATGCCACTAATTCCCTGAATGTTATGTGAAACGGAGGTGACGGCGTGGCGACCATGACACCCATGATGCAACAATATTTGGATATCAAAAGACAGCATCCCAACTGCCTGCTATTTTTTCGCTTGGGCGATTTTTATGAGATGTTTTTTGACGATGCCAAGATTGCTTCGCAGGAATTGGAATTAGTCTTAACCGGCAAGGATTGCGGGTTGGAAGAACGCGCCCCGATGTGTGGCGTGCCTTTCCATA
>JAGBSU010000225.1 GCA_017631705.1 Clostridia bacterium
AGCAGAGGTGACACACAGCACCAAACCGAATCCCAAGGCAGAACCGAGCGAATCTGCCAAGAAAGATACAAGAGACCCTTTACCCAAAACGGTCACACCGGCCGATCGGTAGGTGAACAGCGTGCTGACCGCCATTAACGGTAAAAACAAGTATAGATGCGCGTAAATGTTCGGTGCTATCCATTGCCGCAGAACGAGAGCGGCTAACAGAAGGAAAACGGAAGATAACAATGCATGCAGTAACGGGCGGAGCTTGGAGGATATTTTTTTATCCAGCAAAGAGAAAATCAAATCCGTAGGAACCAACACCGCCAGCGTGCAGATGGCAAGAGTAACACCGTCTTGCAAGTTAGAGCCAACCGCTAAAATAGGGCACAGACTCATGGCTTGGACTAAAACGACATTTTCCGGTAAAAAAGCATTCCAAAAAACGGACAAAAAAGAGTTAACAGAAGTTTTCAAGAGCGAAGCACCTCCCGTATATGAGAGAAATAGCGCACAGCCTGCCAGCATACGCGGTCAAGTAACGGCGAAAAAGAATTGACCAACAGCACGGCAAAAAAGTCGCAACATTCAAACCGACCATAGTGGCGCAGTAACATAGTAAGAATGGCAGCGAGTGCGCCATAGACGATGCGCGCTGGCGAATAGTGCGGTGCGGTAATAGGATCGCCGAGCAAAAACACACCGACAAACAACAAAAGGCCGGTGCAAAGTTCCAAAGAAATGCTCGTAGCAGCGCTAATATCGGCACGCGGGAACAAAGCTGCCCACAGCGTGCAGACGACGATATACGATGTAAAAGCCAGCGGCGAAGCAGAGTGGCGCATGAACAAATATACAGCACAAGCCAGCAACACCAAAATACCGGCCGAACCGATAGGACCGGGAATATCGCCGCTGATAAGGGAAATCCAGTTGTAAGAGGTGGTACCACCACTGCTCAACTGGGCGGTAGGAGATACGGCTGTGATAACCGACGAAGTATCCCATAGCGGTAAAGAGGTGTTTAGCGAGGGGTCGGGATACAAAAACAAACGAGTTGGGAAACAGATAGCACAAAACGCGACGCCAGCCGCTGCCGGGTTAAACACATTTCGGCCGAATCCGCCAAAGGGCATTTTTGCTACACCGATGGCAAAAGCAGCACCGATGGCAGGCACCCAAAACGGCGTTATCGGAGACATCATGGCACCGATGAGGGCACCGGTGACGGCCGCAGAACCGTCTAAAATTGTGGGACGGCGTACCAAGAAAGCGCAACAAAGCAGTTCCAGCAAAACAGCGGTTATCATGCCGATGAGCACCAACAAAAACGGACGCCAACCAAAGCACAAGCAAGAGAAGCCGGTAACGGCTGCTAAACAAAGCAGGACACCGGCCGATTGGTAAAAAGGATGTTGTGTTTGCCGCAGATGCGGAGCAGCAGAGGGTTTAAGCATGGCTATCCTCCATATCTAAAAAGACGGCACCGGAGGCCGCTTTGGCTTCTTCGACAATAGATGCCAGCGGAATGCCGCTGGGACAGACAAAGGAACAGGCGTTACAACCGTCGCACTCGTCGGCACGTAATGAAGAAAGCCGTTCATAATGCATGTTTTGGTGTCGACGAACAATTTCAAAGGGGAGTAATCCGGCGTGGCAGGATTGGGCGCACCGGCCGCAACCGACACACGAATATGTGGCAGGGGTGCGGAGTGTTTTGGTTGAAAAAGCCAATAAACAGGTCATACCGGGCAAAACGGGAATATCCAAAGACGAAACGGCGGTGCCGGTCATTTGTTCGCCGACAATGACGTAATCCGGCAGGTCGGACACATCGCAGAATTCTAATAATTGTTGTAGGGTAGCACCAAACGGTACCGATACGTTTTGCGGTTGAGGAACTGCGTCACCGGCTACGGTAACCACACAACGGCTGTGCGGTTCGGATAAAAACAAGGCGCGGTATAAGGCAAGACATGCTTGCACACCGACACGTCCGACGGTAGCAGAGTGCGGGGCAGAATGTGTGCCGAATTTTTTGCCGCGGTGAACGATATCGGTTACCGGGTAGTAAGAATCAGTTTGGTATAAGAACGGTTTACCGATGCGCAATGTAAGCGCTCGGCGGCGCGCACCAGACAAGCACACGGCAATGTGGTAACGTGTAACACCGGCACAGCGTGCTAACATGCGTAAACCTTCCAAAACTTGCTCGGCATAGTCGTGAAGCACCGCCCAGGCGGAAGAGGAAAACGGTTCAATTTCTACAGCATCCACCACTAAAAATCCGCAACCGTTTGTTTGCCAATCTTGAAGTTTCAGCGAAAGCGGAACACCGTCAAGTTCATCCACAATACCGGCTTCTTTTGCGGCTTGTAAAATATATTCCGGTGTAAATTGTTCGCTTGCCGGCGTGGGCACTTCGGGTGTCGGATTATCGGGCAAGCAGTCAATAACCACACAAGAAAGAGTACCGTATAACGGATGCTGTATTTCTCGCTCACCGCTGACAAGACCGGTGACGCTGGAACAAACTGCCGAAATCGGGTCATCTTCCACCGTGGACAAACGAGTTCCTTTTCGTACGGTATCATACAAATGAACAGTGGGAATGACGGTGGCATCGGTGGGGAAAGCATAGGGAAGAATTACCTGCGGCAGCGTATTGAGTTCTGCCGTGGGGAGAGAAATGGCCGGTTCTTTTTGAAACAACAACCGAGCACCGCGTTTTAACGCCACAACAGCACCTCCTTTTTTGTAGTGTGACAGGACTCGAACCCCTGTCACGGTTTCGTTCACCGCCTTATTCCGTGCGGTTTTTTCCCTTACCAATAGAAAAATTCTTGTTTCGCCTATGCCGTGAAGCGCTGATAGCCTTTCGGATTTCAAGCGACAAGGCGACGGCGAACGGGGGCTTTTATTGGTAAGGCGTGGCGGGTTCACTAAGCAGAGAAGTCATATCCGAACACGCTGAAAACGGCAGAATTTTGGGGCTTTTTGGATTATCGGCGTCGTCAGGCGCCAGCCTTGCCGACTTCTCTGCTTAAATACCAAAAATTAACCTCTTGCAAAGAACTTGTCCGCATAATATGATGATAGTAAGCCTTTGCAAGGGAGAGATAAGCGAATGAGAATGGAATTGCTCCGCGACGGAGCTCTGAAAATATGGATGAATGCGGATGACTTAGACCGCTTTGGGATAACCTTTGACACCTTGTATGCCGACACAGCAAGTACGCGCCGTACCTTCATCAAATTATTAGCTGTAGCGAAGAGCCGGTTGGGATTTTGCCCCGAAAGCGAGATGAAGGTGGAGGTAATGGCTTTGCCGACCGGCTGTCTGTTTGTCATCACTCCGGAAAAAGAAAAAATACGCATTTGTACTCCGCAAATATACGCCGTTGTCGATGCGGAGGAGTTATTGCGTTTGGGAGAAAAATTAGCGTTAGAAAATGCAGAGGCACTACCGCTCGCCTCATTATATCAATGGGAATCGGAGTACCGATTGGTGGTATATAACGGGCACCGTAAGCAAAACCGTGTGCGACAGATTTTATCCGAATTCACACAATATATCGCCGAGGGAAACGGTGCTGCTGCTTTTTTAGAAGAGCATGGCGTGCCGATTATACAAGGGACGGCTCTGCATCGGTTGTGTGCAACTTATGAATCTCGTTGACCAATGCGGCGGCATCGGGCGCATTAAACAGAGCACTGCCGACAACGGCAATGTCTGCCCCTGCCGCAGCGGCAATGGGTGCAGTTTGTGCAGAAATACCACCATCTACTTGTAAACTGACCGAAAGACCGCGGCGTGTAATTTCGCGGCGAAGTTCGGAAAGTTTGGGCATCATATCTTCCATGAATTTTTGACCGCCGAAACCCGGTTCAACGGTCATGACCAGCACCATGTCGACTTTATCCAAATAGGGAAAAACTGCCGAAGCCGGTGTTTTCGGCTTGATAGTAAGGGCGGCTCTTTTGCCGAAGTGACGAATAGCCGCCAGAGTTTCTTCAACCGGTGAATCGCTTTCAACGTGAAAATTGATTAAATCCGCACCTGCGTTAGCGAAGGCTTCAATTAAGCGGTGAGGGTACTGCATCATTAAGTGTACATCAAAAAACATATCGGACACGGAACGCAGACGCTCAATGACCGGTGGACCGAAGCTCAAATTAGGAACAAACACGCCGTCCATGACATCCAGATGGATCATGTCGGCACCGGTTTGTTTTACAAACGCAAGTTCCGATGACAATTGCGTAAAATCACAGGTAAGGATAGAAGGAGAAACTTGCATGATAAACCTCCGAGATAGACAAATTCATTTATATTTTACCTTATTTTTTATAAAAGGTCAAGCAAAAGCCCGACAACACGCAGTTGACGGGCTTTTTAAAGGTGTTTAATTAGTCTTCGCGGCGGTTGTCGCGGCGGCGGAAGCCACCTTGACGGGAAGCCGGACGAGCAGGTTCAGCAGCCGGAGCTTCCGGTTCTAAACCGTCTACTTGAATCAAAGCATCGCGGCGGGAAAGGTTGATACGACCTTGTTCGTCGATTTCCACGACCTTGACAAGGATTTCATCACCGATGGTGACGATATCTTCCACTTTTTCCACGCGTTTGACATCTAATTTGCTGATGTGAACCAAGCCCTCTTTGCCGGGGGCGATTTCCACAAACGCACCGAACGCCATCAAGCGGGTAACGCGACCTTTGTAGATGGCACCGACTTCCGGATCCTTGGCGATGGTTTCAATCACAGCCAAAGCACGTTTGGCATTTTCGGTGTTGATAGCCGAAATGAATACCGTACCGTCTTCTTCAATGCTGATATCGCAAGCACAATCGGCTTGGATTTTTTGAATGACAGAACCGCCTTTACCGATGACGTCACGAATCTTATCTACGTCGATTTTGGTGGAAATCATTTTGGGAGCGTAGGGAGATAATTCCTCGCGTACTGCCGGAATGGCTTTGAGCATGATTTCATCCAAGATATACAAGCGAGCTTTGTAGGTCTTGTCTAACGCTTCACGAATGATAGCGGGGGTCAAGCCGTGTACTTTAAGGTCCATTTGGATAGCGGTGATACCTTTGTGCGTACCGCCGACTTTAAAGTCCATATCGCCGAAGAAGTCTTCCAAGCCTTGGATATCCACCATGGTCATGAAACGATCACCTTCGGAAACAAGACCGCAGGAGATACCGGCAACCGGAGCTTTAATCGGTACACCGGCAGCCATGAGGGCCAACGTGGAACCGCAAATGGAAGCTTGCGAGGTGGAACCGTTGGAAGAAAGCACTTCCGACACTAAACGCATGGTGTAGGGGAAGTCTTCGCGGGAGGGAAGTACCGGTACCAAAGCACGCTCTGCCAACGCACCGTGACCGATTTCACGACGGCCGGGGCCGCGAGACGGTTTAGTTTCGCCCACCGAGTAGGAGGGGAAGTTGTAGTGGTGCATATAGCGTTTTTCGGTTTCGTCGTCTAAACCGTCTAACAATTGAGCATCGTCGGCAGAACCGAGAGTCACGGTGGTCAACACTTGGGTTTGACCGCGAGTGAACATACCGGAACCGTGTACGCGGGGCAACAAGTCTACTTCGGCAGCCAAGGGGCGAATTTCATTAATGCCACGGCCGTCTACACGTTTGCCGTCGTCTAACAGCCAGCGACGCACCACGTATTTTTGCAATTTGTACAAGCATTCATCGATTTTGGCAACATCGTCGGGATATTGCTCGTCAAACTTAGCGTGAACAGCATCGTAAACCGGAATCAAACGTTCGTCGCGAACCAATTTGTCGTCGGTATCCAAAGCGGCACGAACGTCTTCAATAGCGAAGTCTTTAATAGCTTCGTACATAACCGGATCGGGATCATTGGAAGTGAAGGCAAATTTTTCTTTGCCGATTTCGGCTTGGATGCCTTTGATGAATTCCACGATTTGTTGGTTGGCAGCGTGGCCGGCCATGATACCATCAAACATGGTATCGTTGTCGATTTCATTGGCACCGGCTTCAATCATAGCGACCAAATCGGCCGTGGAAGCCACGGTGACGTGCATTTCGGATTTTTTCTCTTGTTCAGCGGTCGGGTTGATGACGTATTCACCGTCGACTAAGCCGACAACCACACCGGAAATCGGGCCGTCCCACGGAATATCCGAAATGGAAATCGCGATAGAAGCACCGATCATAGCCGTCGTTTCGGGCGGGCAATCCGGGTCAACCGACATGACGGTACAAACGATAGACACGTCGTTGCGCATGTCTTTGGGGAACAAGGGACGAATCGGACGGTCAATCACACGAGAAGTCAAGATGGCTTTTTCGGTGGGGCGACCTTCGCGGCGTTGGAACGAGCCGGGAATGTGACCGACAGCGTACAATTTTTCTTCATAGTCCACGGAAAGCGGGAAGAAATCCACACCATCACGCGGTTTGGGAGAGGCGGTAACGTTACACAAAATCGAAGTGTCGCCGTAACGCACCATGCACGAGCCGTTAGACAGTTGTGCCATTTTGCCGGTTTCCACTTTCAGCGGTCTGCCTGCTAAAGTGGTTTCGAATACACGATAGTTTTCAAACATGATAAATCCTCCGTTTGTAATATATTTCAAAAACGGTATTTGATAGGATTTTTAGCAATAAAACCGAAGTTCTCACGAACGGAAAACCCCCGTTTCACTGCTAAAAAACCGCTATCCGAAACACCGTAGTTGACAGGGTGAAAATGCAGGTTGAGGCAGGAGAGCACCGGCTCGCCTGCCTCATTTCCCAATTATTTACGAATACCTAACTTCTCAATAATTGCACGGTAACGCGTGATGTCCTTCTTCATCAAGTAGTTAAGAAGGTTGCGGCGATGACCGACCATTTTGAGCAAACCGCGACGGGAATGATGGTCTTTTTGATGCACTTTTAAGTGCTCTGTTAAGTCATTGATCCGACGGGTTAAGACGGCGATTTGAACTTCGGGAGAACCCGTGTCGCCTTCGTGAGTGGCATACGTTTGCATGATTTGAGTTTTTTCTTGTGCTAACATACTAAAACACCTCTTTTTAATATTCCGCAAATCCAGAAAGGGAACCGGTGCTTCCCCGTTGGGGCATACTCCGCAATCCGGATAAGGGTGGCGCAATTTTTGTGCGCTGCAATAGTATAGCACAATCTTTCACAATTGTAAAGCGAAATTTTAAAAATTTACGGATTAACGATTTCGCCTTGCACATAACGACGATAGTTGGATACAAACAAATTCACATTTTTCGAGTCCACCAAATAGATTTCTCCCGTGTCGTGAAGAGCGATACACTTTCCTGCCGAATAGGAATACAGACTGATGGTGGAGGTTTTTTCCGTTTTATCCAACGGCCTGATGGTGAATGTGAGTAACGGTTCACCGGTCGGTTTTTTGTCGATAGAGCCGGAACGGTAGATGCTGATGAGCCAAGAATAGAGTGTGCGGAAACTCGTTGTGTCGTACTGTTTCCCACCGGCTGTGACGGTGAGTTTCTTTTCAACACTTTCCGCATCGGCATCGTGTGCAAAATGGAAATTGTGTGTTTTGCCGTCCACGGTAATATCCATACCTTCTAAATTATAAATGTATTGGAAGAATAACATTGTGTCGGCAACATCGTCGTATTGCAGTTCTGCCCACGGCACGGCTTCGGGGGTGACGATGTAGACAATGGGAGTGACCTCGTCTTCAACAATGGAAAGGGCATAATAGTTGCCGTCTTCGGTTTTGTTGCCCAATAGCAAGGTGTTTTCAAAAGCATTGTGGAAGGAAACCGTGGTTTTTTTATCGTCACCAACGCCGGTTGTTGTGCTTCGTTGAATAGCAAGCTCCACATTGCAACGGGAATATGGCTTGGCAAGACCGTATTTTTCCAAATCTGCTACCGATGGAAAAAGCTTAACAATATCGGTGGCGGTGGCAGCAGAAAAGGTGGCAAGACTGATAAGCGGCGAGGTGTCGTTGACTGCATGAAAATAAGGCTCTGAGATATAAAATCCTGAAAGAATTAAATTATCGTCGCCTACATTTTGGCGGCCGTTATTGTGAAGAACAATGGCGTTTTTGCGAATCGTGCCGCCTAAAGAAACGGTTTTAATGGCCACTTGGTCGTCCTCCTTTTCTGCTTCGGGCAGAGTGAAAAGCGTATGTGACAGATAGGAAGTGGACTTTGCTGTTATTTTTTCTACAAAAGCCGAATCGACCAAATAAATGGTTTGGGAGTCCTTTTCGCGCAGATAATATTCCTCACCATTCGGAGAAAGGTTACCGATTTCAAAAGCGTAGGTGGATTTGTCGGAATAGGTGACGCTAATAGCCGCAAGGCACCCTTTTGCGGTAGAAAAACCGAAATCGGTCAAGTTATCGGCTGTGTCTGTCACTTTTTTCGAGGCGGTGACAGATAAAAGGGTTTCACCTAATTCGTTGAGTGTGTACAAATTGAGGGGAAGAGCCTCGTAGCCTTCCACATACAACACGTTGTCCTGGGTGGACAGCACTTTAAAGGATTCGTTTTGGAATTTTAATTCAGCAGAAACAACCGAGACAGTTTTGTCTACGGTTTTATCTAACAGCACTACTGAGGTGTCTGTCGACTCATTGCTACCATTCGAAGGTTTTTCGGGAAGCAGGAACAGCAGGGCCAGCAAAATGCCAGCCAATGCTACCAAGGCGACAGCGGATAACAGCAGGGTGCGTGAACGCTTACTCATAAATGCCTCCTTTTAAAGAAGGTGACCAAGCAAGCCACAATCAACACAAGCGGAATGCCGACTGTGAAAACACCGAGACCGAGAGTAACAGCGGTCAAGGACGAGAAGGTAACGGTTTTGGACACTAAGTTTTTGCCGGAAATCATCACCGTGTCACCCAAACTACACACATTCCGTATCGGCTCAATGACCAAGCCCTCATTTTCATAGTTTTCATATTGTGCGGCAGCGGCTTGCAGAGCGTATTGATAACTACCGCTGACAACGACGTAGGTGTTTGTGGTGACATTGTCTACCGTTTTGATTTCGCGAGCGTATGCCATACCGACAATCGGGTATTCTTGAGCTTTTTCTTTGACGATATCTTCTTCGGATTCGGCTTCGGCTAAATTGGCCAGACTTACCAAACGACTGCTTTCGGGGAAGGTGACTAATTTGTGGTTTGTCACCAATTCCTTTTCGTCGTCGTCGGTGAGCGCTGTCTTCAGTTGTAGGGTAAACGGCATCAAAACAGACTTATCAATGGTTTCTAAGGTAAGGTCGGTTTTTTCTACCGTGGTAATCGGAAAATACGGATAACTGCCGTACATATCCATGGGATATTTGTTGGAGTCGGTTTCCATGATAATTTTATCGGTGACGGTGATACCGTAATCTACCGATAAGAATTCATACAAGTTGGGGCAAGTGCCGGCATAGTTACAAAACACAAACAAATGACGGTCCATTTTGCCATTGTTGTTCAGCCACGTACGTAAGCGGGTAATTTCATCTTGCGTATAGTCTTTTGTGGGTGCGGTAATTACCAAAGCACCGGCGTTGTCGGCGATTTTTTGTGCCGAAGCAAAGTTGACGGTTTCGGTGAAATAGCCGTTCATTTCGTACATTTTTTTCAACGCTTCAATGGTTTGCTCGTCCTCGCCGTGACCGGTAAGGAACGACAAAGTGATGCTTTTTTCACCGCAAATCGCATTGATGTTGGTAGCTAATTTCTGTTCGACCAACGATTGAACGTTGGGGTCGCCGTAAGCGTTGAACTCTTCAAAAACCAAATCATTTAAGTTGATGACGCGATGTTTAGTTCCCCGGCGGAACAATATATCACCGGTAGAAACACCGTATTTTTCATAGGTTTTCGCCAAAGCGGGATTGGCTTCCAAATCCACATACTCCGTTTTCACCTTTCCGTTGGTGACGGCATCGTATTCTTTGGTAAAATGATAAAATTGGCGAAGAATCGTATCGTATTCTTCCGAACCGGTGTTGGGAGAAGAAAACACGGATTCTTGTGAAAAGGCGGTGATGGTGACCGCATCCGGAATTTTTTCGGCAACCTCCAAACTGTCTTCTGAAAGAGAGAAGGTTTTATCCGGTGTCAAATCAAGTGACCACGGGAAACGGTCGGACAGAATGTTGAAAATGACATTTAGCAAAAGGATAGCTGCCACTACAACTACGGTAAACACCGTGGCTGAGGCTCCGAGACGCAACTTGCGGTTGGATTTCCAACTGTTTTTAAGAGTGACTTTCGAAGTGGTTTGGGTTTCAGAAACCGCCTTGTTTTTGTTAAATAGTTTCATGTGAGTGATACCTCCCCTCAATTCCATCTCTTACGGTCCAGCACGCGAACGGTCAAGAACAAGAAAAGAGCTTGCATGCTGAGGAAAAAGATAATATCGTCGTATTGGATGATACCGGTAGTGAAATTGGCATAGCGCTTGTATACTGACAAAAACTCGACAACGGATTGCATAAAGGCGCTGCCCGAAAACAGCGAACCTAAGCTATCGATCATCAGCAGAGCAAAAGAAGCCAAGAAGGTACCCAGTGCGGCGATGAATTGGCTTTCGGTCAGGCAGGAAATAAACAAGCCGATAGCGATGACCATATCACCGAGTAATAATAAGCCAAAGAAGTTGCCGAATACCAACATCCAATCGGGGTTCACTTGCAAGGCAATGATAAAGGCAAACACCAAGGTGATGGAGATGCCAATGATAAACAGAAGTACAGCCGCCGCAAATTTCCCCAACACAATACCGGTTAAGCCCACGGGGGCGGTCAGCAGTGCTTGGTCGGTTTTTTGGCGTTTATCGTCGCTCATTAACCGCATGGTTAAAATCGGGAAAACCAATAACAGCATGAAAGATAGCACCGAACTGAACAGATACGATAGGTCAGCCATGCCGCCGGCAAGGTTATATTGGAAAAAGTAAAATCCGCTTAATCCGAAAATCAAAGCCAATACTACATACCCTATCGGGGAGGTAAAATAGGTCTTAAATTCTCGCTTGAAAACAGCACTCATTTTTGTTTTCCTCCTTTACGGGTGGTTTGAGGCAGTTGCTCGCGTGTCAGCGCGATGAAGATATCCTCCAAGGACATTTCCATGGATTTTAAACCGAGAAGCGCGAAACCGGATTGTGATAAAGCGGCAAACAAAGCACGACGGAAATCACTGCCTTCTTCCGGTACTAAGGCATATTCAAACACGCCGTTTTCTTTTTCGCCGAAGCAGGTGACAGAGGCAACGCCGTCGACGTGTGACAGAATATCGTATACGCGTTTTTCCTCACCGGCAACACGCGTCAGTAAACGGCGGTCGGAAGAATAGTGAGCAGATAATGCCGAAGCGGTGTCGTCTGCTACAATTTTGCCGCCATTGATAATGACAATGCGGTCACATACCGCTTCCACTTCCGGCAAAATATGCGACGAAAGAATCACCGTGTGGTGCTTGCCTAAATTTTTAATCAGGGTGCGCATTTCGATGATTTGATTTGGATCCAAGCCGACGGTTGGTTCGTCCAAAATGAGCACCGGCGGATTGCCGATGAGGGCTTGTGCAAAGCCGACACGCTGGCGGTAACCTTTAGAAAGGTTTTTGATTAAGCGGTTGAACACATGCTCAATACGCATCAATTTGCAAATTTCAGCCAAATGCTTGGTACGGTTGAATTTGCACTTTTTCAAATCGTAGACAAAGTTTAAATATTCCTTTACCGTCATATCCAAACAAAGCGGCGGTTGCTCCGGTAGATACCCGATGTTGGCTTTTGCCTCGTTCGGTTCTTCCAAAATGTCGTGTCCGTTGATTTTCACGATGCCCGAAGTCGAGGAAAG
The DNA here is from genome assembly GCA_017631705.1 of Clostridia bacterium. Lineage (GTDB taxonomy): Bacteria > Bacillota > Clostridia > Oscillospirales > Acutalibacteraceae > RGIG3009. The sequence goes on from JAGBSU010000225.1 coordinate 11,849, forward strand.
ATAACCGGTTAAAATGTTCATCGTAGTGGATTTTCCGGCACCGTTCGGACCGAGAAAGCCTAAAATTTCGCCTTCTTCCACGCGGAAACTGATGTCGTCCACAGCGCAGAGAGAGCCATAACGCTTGGTGAGATTTTGCACTTCAATCATGCTGAAAGTTCCTCCTTTATCAAAACAGAATATCACAGTATGTATTTTATAAAAGTTTTGTGTTTTTTTTGTGTCTTTTTGTAAAACAACTTTTGTTTTGGAAAAGAATGTGGTACAATAGCACTAGTATGAAAAAAGGATGGATGTTACCATGGCGGTTCGCCGTTATACCGTGAAACAAAATACCGCGTTACCTACCGTGCCGCGTGCTGTGGCAGTGGGGGTTTTTGACGGATTACATATCGGTCATCGTGCTGTACTTGCCGCCGCATGCGGTGTGCGGAATGTGGATGACGATGGTTTTTTGCGTGCAGCGGCACTTTCCATCACCGGCGTTCCGAAAACCGGCAGTGAACGGTTGTTAACTCCCGAACAGGAAGACGCACTGCTCGAAACATTGGGCACTGACGAATGGTTAGAACTGCCGTTTGACGATATTTGCAAACTTTCTCCTGAAGAATTTGTCCATACCGTGTTGCATAAACAGTTAGGCGCACGGCATGTTTGCTGTGGGTATAATTATCGTTTCGGTAACGGCGGCGCGGGCGATGCCGAATATCTGACAGAGTTATGTAAACCGTTAGGGATTACCGTGACAGTTGTTCCGCCGATGCTGTGTGATGATGAGCCGATTAGTTCTTCCCGTATACGCTCCGCCTTGTCAGCCGGTGAAACCGAACAAGCGGCGCGATTGTTAGGGAGACCGTTTACGGTGTCGTTTCCGGTTACCGAGGGTAATCATAAAGGCAAACGATGGGGAACACCCACGGTAAACCAAGTGTTTTTGCCGCAATATTTTGTGCCGAAATTGGGAGTCTATGCTTCGTTGGCGGTTATTGACGGTAAACAGCATTTTGCCGTGACCAACGTGGGTGTGCACCCCACGGTCGGCGGTGTCAAAACACCGCAAGCCGAAACGTGGATAAGTGAATTTTCGGGGGACTTATACGGCAAAACCGTATCGGTACAACTGATTCGCTTTTTGCGGAGAGAACGGTGTTTTGAATCGGTGGAAGCGCTCAAAGAACAAATTTTGGCCGACGAAAAAGCGGCACGTGCCGCACTATCGGGTGAAGGCGGCGAACGGGCGATTTTGTTTGATTTTGACGACACC
>JAGBSU010000226.1 GCA_017631705.1 Clostridia bacterium
ACTGTTTCCGGAAAGCATTTTTTTAATGTAATCACCGGTGGAATCGCATTGCAGTTTCGGAAATTCTGTGTTGTTTTTAAGGCGGTTATCCAACACGCGTGCCACATTTAGCATATCCACCTTGTTGGCTGCCTCACCCTGTACAATTGAGGCAAGGACAATTATATCATCCATTTTAACGCCCTTAGCACTCATCACCGAGCGGATGTTGGTACCAACACGCGTGTTAAAGTTATCCAGCATTTTGCGAACCACGGTTTCACCCGAACAGCCGACATAAAATTGATAGGTGTCGGGGAATAAATACCCTTCCAATTTGTATACGCGTGCAGAATACTTGGTGGATTTTTTGCTGTCCTTTAAGAAGGAATAGTCTTTGGAATAATCCACCTCGTTTACAGCACGGTAAAACTCTGCTGCCGTACACACTTTATTCTGTTCCAAGCGTTTAGCAATTTTATCGATAGTAAATCCTTCCGGAATCAGCACCGAAACAGATTCCCGTTCTTTCGCCGCTTGTAAGGTACGCGTGAGGAGTTTATACCCCATGTTAGGAGATACGCTATATTGACCTTCCTTCCAATTTTTACCGGTACCGGTCAGCAGAATATATAAGCGAAAAACCGCCGGTTGTTCAATGAGCCCTTCTTCTTTGAGCATCGATACAATCGTTTTGGTATCGGCACCCTCTTTTACGGTAATATCCACCATGCGTTCCGAGCGATTCAATCCGGTAAAATCCAGACCACCGGTCACGATAAAATAGGTTAAAACACCCGACAGTAAAAAGACACAAGCAGCATATAAGAAAGCTTTTAAACATCCCTCTTGATCCGCTTGTCGCTGTGATTTTTCGTTACGCGATACCGGTGTAGGCGACGGTATTGACACATCGCGTGTCACCGTTTTCGGCAACTCTTGCGTCGGTTCTTTGACAGCAACCGGTTGAGGTTCAGGATCACCGTATTCATCATCCAAATTCAAATTCAATTGAAACGCCGGTTTTTTAGAAACAGGTGTAGCAGGTGTTTCCGTTTTGGGGGATAACCCTTGCAACTCATCTAAAATCTCGTCGATTGTTTTATTGTTATATTCATTCGGCATAAAAACACCTCCGTGAGTTCGCGTTACATCGGCCGCGTGGTACGGCGAATAAAACTTTCGGTTATAAGCAGTTGTGCGGGACGGTCAAAGCGACCGTGAGGCAACCGCCGACGAATACAAGCACTATAGCAAATGCCGATTCTATCCCCTTCATACCCTGCCAAAAAGCGGTCGTAATAGCCTTTTCCGTAGCCCAAGCGGTATCCACTGAAATCATAACAAAAAGCAGGAATAATACAGAGCGATTGTGCGTAATCCGTTACTAAATTTTCGCTTTTCGGTTCCGGTTCCAACACACCAAAGGTGCCGGTAGACAAATCTTCCAACGAGCGAATATAATAAAATTCCATTTGACGGGTACCCGGAATACAACGCGGCACCGCCACACGTTTTCCATCAGCTAACGCTTGGTTGATAATTTGGTGAGTATCCACTTCAATCGGGGTGGAAACATACACCAACACCTGACGGCAGTTTCGGTATTGCCACAGTTTGCGTACGCGTTCAGCAATACGGCGGTCACAATCCTTTCGAAATTCCGGCTCCATATCGGTACGAACGGCACGATATTGTTCACGCAGGCGGGCTTTCAACCGCCGAATATCTTCTATCGGCATTGCATGGCGTCCCCTATCTGTTTCGCTTTTTCGGGTGAAACCAATTTTGCCACGATTGTCAATGCAAAGTCAATCGTAACACCTGCACCCTTAGCGGTAATGCAATTCCCGTCAACCTCTACGGCATTTCCTACAGTGATGGCACCTGACAATTGGGCTTCGTATCCCGGATAGCAGGTGGCACGTTTACCGCACAGCAACCCGCGTTTACCCAATACGGATGGTGCGGCACAAATGGCACACAATAGGCAGTTATCACCTGTTTGCCGTAAACACGCTTCTACTAACGGAGAACTATCCAAATGCGTGGTCCCCGGTAAGCCGCCGGGCAACACTACCGCTTGCACCTCATTTATCGGCGGCACTTCGGTGCTGTCGGTTTGTACAGTAATACCGTGTGAGCCGGTCACCGCTTGTCCGGTCACGCCGACTGTGCACACCTCTAAGCCGGCACGACGCAAAACATCCACCGTTGCCAATGCTTCAATTTCTTCAAAGCCATCCGCCAAAAACACAATAACCATTTTTAAAACTCCTTATACAAGCGGTTGCTGATAGTTTCCATTGGCAAAGGCTCACCGTCTTTGCCGCAGGAAATCACAATCCAGCCAAGCTTTTCAGCGGCATATAACGCACTCTCTCGGCAGATTTTCAGATAAGCAATGTTCCGTTCATGAATGTCCTTTTTACTTTCCTCACCGTTGTACCGTGACGACAACAGCCGTTGAGAAATTTCCAACGGCATATCCAAAAACAGCACTTTATCAGGGCGAGGTAAACCGAGTAAGCCATACTCGTACGCTTCTAACCATTGCAGATAAGCATCCCATTCACCGCGCGGTAATTTTCCCATTTGATGAATGGCGTTTGAGGTGGTATAGCGTGCCGCTAAAATGAGTTTTCCCGCTTCATAATCCTTTTGCCAAAATTTCTTATAGCTGGCATAGCGGTCTACAGCATAAAAGGACGATGCTGCATACGCATTCACGGCATCGGGTGAGCCACCGAATTCACCGCCTAAATACATCTGCACCAAAGCAGAAGACGGTTGCTCATAGTCCGGAAAACTAATCTGCATATAGTCACGGTTTTGTGCTGCAAAATAGTCATTCAGTCGTGAAAGCTGCGTGGATTTACCGCTTCCGTCTAAACCGTCTAATACGATAAGCTGACCCATTATTCGGTTTCCCCCTCTTGTATGGCGCGGTACTTCTTACGCATAGCCGTTGCTTCACCACAGGACATTTTTCCCTCA
>JAGBSU010000227.1 GCA_017631705.1 Clostridia bacterium
TGGCGGCACTTTGGATATTGAAAGTGAACTCGGAAAAGGTATAGCGGTTACGGTGACGTTGCCGATTACGCAAAATTAAGGAGAATGATACACCATGCCAAAGCAAAATACGGCAGCCTGTTCCACTAAAAAAACATCCATCGGCGGTCAAGCGCTGATTGAGGGTGTCATGATGCGTGGCCCGCATAAAACCGCTATGGCGGTGCGCCATGTTTCCGGAAACATCGTCACAGAAGAGTGGGAATCCGAATTAAGTAACCGTCCTCGTTTTTGGAAGATCCCTTTTTTCAGAGGATTGTACGGTATGGTAGATTCTCTGCGCTGTGGGTATAAAGCTCTTATGCGTTCAGCAGAATTGGCAGGATTAGAAGAAAGCGAAGAAAAACCTGCCAGCGCCTTTGAAAATGCCTTAATGTCGGTGATGATGGTTCTCAGCACGGTTGTTGGTGTAGCGTTAGCACTCGGCTTGTTTATGTATCTGCCGTCCTTGCTATACAAACTTTTGGCGGGTGCTTTGGATAATGCCTTTCATACAGAGTTTTGGCAAGAAAGCGCGGTGATGCGCGGCATTTTTGAAGGTATCATACGACTGATTTTATTTTTGCTATATTTAGTAGTCATAACGCTTATGAAAGATATTCGCCGTGTGTTCATGTATCACGGCGCAGAACATAAAACCATTTTTTGCTATGAAAATGGGGAAGAGCTGACGGTGGAAAATGTTCGTCGCCAAAGCCGTTTCCATCCTCGTTGCGGCACTTCCTTTTTGGCAATGACCTTGCTGATTGGTATTGTGATTTCCATTTGCATTCAGATCAAAACGGTATGGTTGCGTGTGTTGGTGAAAATAGCACTCTTGCCGCTGACCGTTGGAATCGGGTACGAGTTTATCAAATTAGCCGGCAGAAAAAACAATCGTTTCGTGCGTATTCTTTCTGCACCCGGTTTGTGGATACAACGTTTAACCACGCGCGAACCCGACGACGATATGATAGAATGTGCCATCATGGCATTTTTGCCGGTTATTCCGGACGACCCGAAAGCGGATGAGTGGTAAGATGTATGACGGTTAATGAATTAAAAAATGCGATAGAAGTACAATTACAGGCAGGCGGGTGCGAAACACCCGCCTTTGATGCATTGTGCTTATTGGAGGATATCGGCGGTGTTGGCCGCGGAAAAGTGGAAATGTCGTTGTCCGCCGAATTGCCAAACGACCGTTCCTATGCCGTTTTAGAAGCCGCAAAACGGCGTGCCGACGGCGAACCTTTGCAATACATTTTAGGGACATGGGATTTCTTAAATCTAACCTTGGAAGTAGGGGAGGGTGTTTTAATTCCTCGTCCCGAAACGGAGATGTTGTGCGAAATTGCCGCCAAAAAGTTATCCAAAACTTCAGGTGCTCATGTGCTGGATTTGTGTGCCGGTACCGGATGCGTCGGTTTGGGAATTGCTTCGCTGAAACCGGATGTACGAGTAACAGCGGTAGAAGTATCGGAACAAGCACTTTATTACCTAAACAGAAACCGCGCTCGCTATCCTGCTCTTTCTGTGACAGCCCAGAAAGCCGACGTGCTGACCGACTATGATACTTTCACGGAACCGGTGGATGCTATCGTTTCTAACCCACCGTATATTCCCGATGCAGATATGCCGTCACTTCAACGTGAAGTACAGCACGAACCGCGGTTGGCACTAGCAGCGGGGGATGGCTATCGTTTTTATCGTGTGCTTGCCGAACATTGGACACAGCGATTAAAACCAAACGGATTCATTGCGGTGGAAGTCGGTATTGGTCAATCGGATACGGTTGAATCGCTGTTCCGAAATGCCGGTTTGCACCATGTTTGTTCTGTAAAGGATTTTGCAGGAATCCCTCGAGTTGTTTTCGGAAGAAAAGAATAAATATTCAAAACAATGAATATTTTCGGTAAAATAAAAGGGAAAGCAAAAAAATAAACAAAACAATGTATAAAATAACGATTAA
>JAGBSU010000022.1 GCA_017631705.1 Clostridia bacterium
AATTCATCGCGTACACGAGTTTTCATGGTGCCCCAATCGCGTGCGTGACGGCGACAACAATCTTCTAACACGTCGCGAGCCATGGCGCGTGCTTCATCCATCAATTCTTCTGCTCCGCGGACATAAACAAATCCACGAGAAATCAAATCCGGTCCGGAAACAATTTGACCGCTTTCCGGGTCTAAAATAGCCACTACCACAATCAATCCGTCTTGGGCCAAATGCTTTCGTTCGCGAAGAACAATGCTGCCCACGTCACCAATACCCAATCCGTCAACCAGCACACGGCCGGCAGGCACAGAACCGGTAACCGCTAATTTATCTGCTGTAATTTCAACAACTTTTCCGTTTTCAGTCACTAAAATGTTTTTGGGTGACATACCCATCATCTTCGCCAACTGTGCGTGTTTGCGAAGATGTTTCAGTTCACCGTGAACCGGAATAAAATAATGCGGACGTGTTATGCCTTGTATCAGCTTTAATTCTTCTTGGCACGCGTGACCCGAAACGTGAACATCGTACATTTTTTCATATACCACGTCGCATCCACGGTGCATCAATTCGTTGACGACTTTGTCCACCGTTTTTTCATTACCGGGAATGGGCGTTGCCGAAATGATAATGCAATCATCCGGTCCTACTTCCACTTGACGGTGGTCGGAAAATGCCATACGTGCCAACGCAGACATCGGCTCACCCTGACTACCGGTAGTGATAATCACCATTTTTTCTTTGGGATAGCGATTGATAAGTTCAATATCCACCAACAAGCCTTCCGGCATGGTAAGATAATTGAGTTCGTGAGCAATCGCCACGTTGTTAACCATGCTACGACCGGAAATTGCCACTTTGCGCCCTTCTTTTACAGCGGCATCAATAATTTGTTGAATACGCGGTAAATTTGAAGAGAATGTAGCGACGATAATGCGCTTGTTTTCTGCTTTTTTAAATAAACTGGCAAAACTTTCCCCTACCACGCGTTCGCTGGGAGTATATCCGGCGCGTTCGGCGTTGGTTGAATCTGCTAACAATGCTAAAACACCCTCGTTGCCCAGTTCACCCAAGCGAGGTAAGTCTATCATTTTCCCCATAATCGGCGTGCAATCAATTTTGAAGTCGCCGGTGTGAACCACATAACCAAGCGGCGTTTTGATACCCAAACCCACCGCATCGGGGATGGAATGGTTTACATTGATAAACTCTACGGAAACGCTATTAAATTTGACAATCTCACCCGGCGAAACAACGTGCAGCGGCACTTTGCCGGACAAGCCGTGTTCTTTGAGTTTTGAATCAATCAAAGCGATTGTCAGCTTGGTAGCGTAAATCGGGAAAATCATTTGTTTGAGCAAATATGGCAAGCCACCGATATGGTCTTCGTGGCCGTGAGTGATAACAATACCGCGGATATGCTCTTTCATTTTTTCAACGTGGGCAAAATCCGGTAATACAATATCTACCCCAAGTAAATCCTCGTCAGGGAACGCCATACCGCAGTCAATCAAAAAGGCATCGTTTCCATATTCAAACAAGGTCATATTTTTACCGATTTCATTCAGCCCGCCCAACATGGTGAGTTTGACCGGCAAAGCAGGTACTTCCGGCTTTTTCTTACGCGGAGCGCGAGAATACGATTTTGCCGGTTGGCGACTGGTTTTTTTATTTTCTGTCGCAGCAGGTTGTGCTGACGGCTTATTTGTCCTGTTATCATTACGTCTGTTAGTTTTCGGTGCAGCGGCACCATTTGCATTCTTTTGTTCTTTTGCCATAAAATCCTCCGTTTCTATTACGAAAATTAAGCCCCACGAACACCGGTGAGGCTGTCAAATCCGAACAAATACATAAATTAGGAACTTGCGAAACCGACCACTTCATCAGCATTATTTTACCTTGTTTCATAAGAGTTGTCAAGTAAAGTATGAAACAAAGCGGACATTTTAGACTTGCAGATATGAAAAAAATGATTATAATAGAATCAAACGAACAATTCAGTTAGGATGAATACTATGAAACATGTCGAACTATTTACCGACGGAGCGTGTTCCGGCAACCCCGGTGCCGGTGGTTGGGCTGCCATTTTGCGTTATGGACAGCATGAAAAAGAACTAAGCGGCGGCGAAGCACAAACCACCAACAACCGCATGGAATTAACTGCTGTTATACGCGGTTTAGCGGCGCTGAATGAACGATGTAGTGTGCTAATCACCACCGACTCACAATACGTGGTAAACGGCATTGAAAAAGGCTGGGCAGCCTCGTGGAAACGCAACGGTTGGCGCAAAGCCGATAAAAAGCCCGCTTTAAATGCTGATTTGTGGGATACCCTACTCAATTTATTGGCATTACACGACGTAAAATTTCATTGGGTACACGGGCATCAAGGGCATCCGGAAAACGAACGTTGCGACGCGTTGGCGGTAGCACAATATCAACAACTAAAACAATAAAAATTGCGGGCACTCGCTTTTGACGAGTGCCCGCTTTGTTGTTATTTTAAAATCGCTTTGTGGAAAACCTTTTTGCCTTTACGGATTTTCACACCGGTTGTTAACTGTTCGGCAGTAAAAACGGTATCAATGGCTTCAATCTTTTGTTCATTGGCATATACACCGCCTTGTAACACCAAACGGCGACCTTCACTTTTGGAAGGTGTGAGACCGCAACGCACTAACAAATCTAAAATTGCAATACTATTATCGGTCAATTCCGAAGCAGTAAGTTCTGTTGTCGGCATATTGGAATCATCGCTACCGCCGGCAAACAGAGCCTGAGAAGCTTCTCTGGCTTTTTCGGCTTCTTCTTTACCATGAACTAAGGTTGTCAGTTCATAAGCCAAAATATCCTTAGCACGATTCAGTTCAGCGCCCTCCCATTTATCCATTTCGTCGATTTCTTCGAGCGAAATAAAGGTGAGCATGCGAATGCATTTTAACACGTCGTTGTCGCCGACGTTGCGCCAGTATTGATAAAATTCAAACGGTGAGGTTTTATTCGGGTCAAGCCACACCGCACCATTGGCGGTTTTGCCCATTTTTTTGCCTTCGGAGTTCATGAGCAGCGTGATGGTCATGGCGTACGCGTCTTTACCTAACTTTTTACGAATCAGTTCGGTGCCGCCCAGCATGTTAGACCATTGGTCATCACCGCCGAATTGCATGTTACAATCGTATTCTTTATACAAGTGATAAAAGTCGTAAGACTGCATAATCATATAGTTGAACTCTAAGAACGACAACCCTTTTTCCATGCGTTGTTTGTAGCATTCTGCTCGCAACATGTTGTTAACCGAGAAGCAAGCACCCACTTCACGCAAGACGTCGACATAATTGAGTTTTAACAGCCAATCCGCGTTGTTAACAGCAATTGCACCGTTTTCTCCATCGAAATCAATAAAGCGTTCCATTTGCCGTTTAAAGCATTCGCAGTTATGTTCAATGGTTTCGGGAGTCATCATGGAACGCATATCGGTTCTTCCCGAAGGGTCACCGATATAACCGGTACCACCGCCGAGCAATACTACCGGACGGTTACCTGCCATTTGCAAGCGTTTCATAAGGCAAAGCGCCATAAAGTGACCAACGTGCAGCGAGTCTGCCGTTGGGTCAAAACCAATGTAAAAACGGGCTTTGCCGTTGTTGATCAGTTCACGAATTTCCTTTTCGTCTGTTACCTGTGCAATCAAACCACGGGCAACTAATTCCTCATAAATCTTCATTGTTGTTCCCTCGCTTTAAGCAGAGAAGCCGTATCCGAACCCGATTTTTACAGGCGGATTTTTGCCTCTACTGCGTTAAAATACTCGTAAATCCGAAAGGATTTACTGCGTTTTGTGCCTTGCATAGCCAAAAATCCGCTTTGTAAAAATTCTTCGACTCAAAACGAGCAGAATTTCGCGAGGTTTTTGGTGCAGAGATGTCGGCAAGGCTTGGCGCCTTGACGACGCCGATAATCCGAAAAGCACCGAAATTCTGCCGTTTTCAGCGT
>JAGBSU010000228.1 GCA_017631705.1 Clostridia bacterium
CCAAAAATCCCGCGAAATTCGGCTCGTTTTGAGTCAAAGAATTTTCACAAAGCGGATTTTTGGCTATGCAAGGCACAAAACGCAGTAAATCCTTTCGGATTTACGAGTATTTTAACACAGCAGAGGCAGAAATCCGCCTGTGAAAATCGGGTTCGGATACGGCTTCTCTGCTTAAGGAGGGGTATTCGTGAAAGAAACAACACAGCGGCAAAAGCGAATCTATACCGCCGTTTCTTTGCTGATTGTGGCGGCTGTTTTTATATGGCTTTCGGTGTTTATCACCCAACAGTTTCTATCCTTTAAAAAATCACCCGAAGAATTTAAGGTGTTTATTTAGTCCTTTGGTTGGACAGGGCGTTTTGTTGCACTCGGACTACAAATACTGCAAGTTATTATCTCATTTATCCCCGGTGAGATCTTGGAAATCGGCATCGGTTACGCATTCGGTGCAGTAGAGGGCACTTTACTGTGCTTAGGCGGTGTCGCTATTGCCTCGTCGTTGGTGTTTTTACTCACAAAACGGTGGGGCATGCGATTGGTCGAGGTCTTTATCAGTCGTGAGAAAATTGACTCGCTTCGTTTTATTAACAATGAAGAAAAGGTTAAGCGGTTGATTTTTATTCTTTTTTTCATTCCGGGAACCCCCAAGGATATCCTTACCTATTTTGTGGGACTTACCAAAATTAAACTTCCCGAATTCTTGATTATTTCTCTCATTGCCCGCATTCCCTCAGTGGTATCCTCTACTATCGGCGGCAACCTCATTCAACAACAAAATTACGAGTATGCGGCACTGCTGTTTTTGATTACCGGTACCGTCAGTTTGGCAGGTATAACATTATATAATCGCTTTATTAACCGCCGCAAAAAATCAAAAAAAACATAAAAAATATTACTTTAAAGTATATTTAACATAACGGTGCAAAAAGCCGCAGAACATGGCTTGACAGCTTTGTTCTGCGGCTTTTTTGAATGTAATATATTATAGGAAAATCCTACGCAGGTCTTCCACGGTTTCGGCCAAACGGTCGGCACCGGCGTTAACAAGTTCTTCCCTGTTGCCGTAGCCGTACAGTACCCCCACCGAGGGCATGGAAAAAGCCTTAGCACCCTCGATATCAAAACGGCGGTCGCCAATCATCACCGTTTCACTACGGTCGGTCACGCCGGCACGAGAAAGGGCAGAAAGAATCACCGCCGCTTTGTCGGCACGTTTTTCTGCCATGTCGCTGCCGGCAATACACGCAAAATACGATGTCAGCCCAAAGTGACGCATCAAACGGCAAGCGTACATTTCCGGTTTGGAAGTCGCCATAATCAGTTCGTAGCCTGCCGCCTGCGCATCGCGCAAGAATTCCGGTATTCCGGCGTAAACAGCGTTTTCATATAAGCCGATATCGGCAAAATATTCCCGATACACTCGCAGCGCCACCCATGCTTCCTCGTCGGTTAATCCGTATTCTCGTGTGAAAGTTTCGAGTAATGGCGGGCCGATAAAGGAAAGTAAGCGTTCTTTGCTGGTTTCTTCAATCCCAAAATGCCGTAGTGCATGCAATACCGATTTGGTGATTCCTTCGGCAGGGTCGGTGAGCGTACCGTCTAAATCGAACAATAAAAACCGCGTGTTTCGGGTAAGGCTTTGCTCGGTAAACCGATGCAAGCGATATTCTCCGGTAACCGGGTGCGGGGTTTGGTAATCGGCATATACCAGTGCATTATCCACCCATGCCGTCCCCCGCTTGACGTTGTCGGGGCGACGAAAACGGCTATCGGTTTCCATCAACCGCTTGTGCCGTTTACGCTGTTCCTCGTTTTGTTGCAAACAAGCCGGCAAAATCCCTGACGGATTGGTGGCAAGGCGGTCGCTCACCATCGCATCGCGTAAGGCTTTCCTATCCACGGTATCCCACGCACAGCATGCGGCATACAGTGCCTCGGTATACGCATCCAACGACGGTGAACCGCCAGGCAAGCATGTCGCTAAACGAGAAAACAAGGCAAACGGTGTATCGTTTGTCACCTTTTGCAAATAGCGTAATGTACGGCGAAAGCGACCGCTGTTATATAAGCGTTCAAGCACCTCTTCCACGCAGTGAAGGTGTAAAAGTTCCTCGGCAGTAATCCACGGTGTGGAGATTACCTCGTACGGTGCTACCGGCGAGAAAGTGCACGGATAGTCTTTTCTTTTTTCACGCATTGGAGCACCATAAAGCAGTTTTAAAAATCCCAGTTGCAACATGTGCGGTTGCAGGTTATATGCACGGTTAAAACTCTCGGCAAAGATTTCCGCTGTTTCCTTTGGTAAGCCGGCAATGAGGTCGATATGTACCGATACGGTATCGCATGCTAACAGTTTGCGAATGTTGTTTTCAAGGCGTTTGGTATCGGTTTTACGGCAAATAGCAGACAAGGTCGGCTCGTAAAACGACTGAATCCCGATTTCCAGTTGGAATAACCCTGCCGGTGCTTCCGAAAGAACGGTGATGGTTTCTTCGTCCAACAAATCACCGCCGATTTCAAAATGAAAGCACACATCGGTGGGAATTTCTTCCCCATAATGCGCCAAGATAAAGCGCAACAAACCGAGCGCGCGTTCACGGTTGGCGTTAAAGGTGCGGTCAACCAATTTGATGGTTTTTGCACCGCTGTTTGCCAACAGTAGCAGTTCTTGTTCGGCGCGTTCCCCGGGGTAATACCGCACGCTGCCGCACCGTCCCGACAAGCAAAATGCACACGAAAACGGACATCCGCGGCTGGTTTCCAAATACGCAATCCGCCCACCGAGTGCCTCAAAATATTCCGGCACGTAAGGGCTCGGCGGTAGTTCATTTGTCACATACGACGTGCCGACAACCATCCCCTTGCCTTGGCGGTACGAGATACCGGGAATGTCGGCAATGTCGGTTTTGCGATGCAAAGCAGACAGCAACAACGCAAACGGTTTTTCGCCCTCGCCGGATATGACAAAATCCACGGCGGGACAAGTGTGTAAAACTTCCTGGGCACAATAACTTACTTCCGGCCCACCCACCACAATGGTAACTTGCGGCAGTAAGCGGCGCAACCGTTCTATCAATGCTTTTACCGCTGTGATGTTCCAGATATAACAACAAAAACCCACCACATCGGGATGTCGTTCGGCAATGCGGTTGAGTACATTTTCCGGCGGTTCGTTGATGGTGCCTTCCACCACCGATGCGACAATGTCATTCTCGGCATAGGCACGCACACCGGCAAGCAAACACCACGGTGCCAGTGAAGAGTGAATGTATTTTGAATTTAAACAGCATATTACCGCTTGCATGGTTATCCCACCTTTTACGATTAGTATACTGTTTTTCTCAAAGAAAGGCAAGTAGCACAATTGACATTTTAAAAACAATATTTTATAATAAACCCATATTTTTTCGCAATTGCAGAGAGGATTCGCACCATGAAACGCACGAAACTTATCCATCGTTCTTTACCGGATTATACCCGTGGTGAAGAACGGTTCAACATGATTTCACACATTGTCGGCGGCGGTATCAGTATTGTTATGGCGGTGGCATTGCCTATACCGTGGGTGCTGTTTTGTATGGACTTGGTAAAAAAAGACGGTATATTCATTCTGTCTTTCATTTGTTTGTCATTCTCGGTAGTGTGTTACACGGTATTTCCGTTTTGTTTTACGCGTTATAATTCACGACAAAGAAAAGCCGACGATGTGATTTGTTCACATCGTCGGCTGTTTGTTTTTTTAGCTTATTTCGCCATGGAAGCGACTTCAGCAGCAAAATCGTCTTCACGTTTTTGCAAGCCTTCGCCCTTTTCAAAGCGAGTGAATTCTGCCACTTTGAGCGAACCGCCCAAGGATTTGGCAACTTCGGCAACATACTTTTCAACGGTGAGGTTACCGTCTTTTACGAAAGCTTGTTGCAACAAGCAGTTGTTCTCATAGAACTTGCCGATACGACCATCCACCATTTTGGCGATGA
>JAGBSU010000229.1 GCA_017631705.1 Clostridia bacterium
GCCGTTTCGGTGATTTTGAACGTGGATGCCGACCACTTGGATTATTTCGGTAATTTGGACAACGTGATTGCTTCGTTCCACCAGTTTGCGATACAAACGCACGGCACGTTGATTGTCAATCACGACGACACAAACGCTCCGCGTGCGGTGGAATTTTTATCACATGCCGATATTGTTTGGTATGGCACTTCGCCCTCTTGCGAATGGTATGCCGCCAACATCACCATACACGACGGCGCTTACGGTTGCTACGATTTGTACCATCACGGCGAAAAGGTGGCGCACATTTCGCTCGGTGTGCCGGGTGAACACAACGTGCTCAATTCCGTAGCGGCGGCCGCCGCGGCTTATCTTTGCGGAGCAAGTGTCGATGATATTGTCAACGGTTTGCGTGATTTTCACGGTGCAGGACGGCGGTTTGAGTTTGTGGGCAAGGTAAATGGTGTCACCATTGCCGACGATTACGCCCATCATCCCACCGAAATTATTGCCACACTCACCGCCGCTAAAGCATTGCCATACAAGCGCGTATGGGCGGTGTTTCAGCCGTTTACCTATTCGCGTACCGCACGGCATTTAGTGGAATTCGCCGAAGCACTGTCGCTTGCCGATCGCGTGATTGTGAGCGATATTATGGGCTCGCGCGAACAAAACGAATGGGGCGTTTCGTCTTCACAAATTACCGAGCGCATCACCGGTGCGCAGTATTTGGCAACCTTTGAGGAAATCAGCCAATTTGTCGCCAACAACGCAGAGGACGGCGATTTGGTGCTAACCATGGGCGGCGGCGATGTGTACAAATGCGCCCGCATGATAAAAGCGTTATTAGAAAACCGCTAAGTGAAATTGGTTTGTACAAAAAGGGCGATGTGGGCATCGTCTAACACATATGGTATACTTTTGTCAACTTTCGGAAAGGAGGCAAGCAAATGAGCAACATTACCACCTATTATAATCATTCTTTCAACCCCACCACCGCGATTTTGGATGACATTGACATACGAGATATTGCTCATTCTCTTTCATTGCTTTGCCGCGCCGGTGGACATATCCCGCATTTTTATTCGGTTGCACAACATTGTCTGAATTGTTTAGAGGAAGCACGTGCACGGCAATATAGCTCTCGTGTACAACTGGGTTGCTTACTGCACGATGCCGGTGAAGCCTATCTTTCCGACATTACACGTCCGGTCAAAAAATTCTTACCCAAATACCGAGAAATTGAAAACCAATTACAAACCTTAATTTTTGGAAAGTGGCTATCCCCCAACTTAACAACCGAAGAAATAAAACAAGTGTTTGAAATCGACGATGCCATGCTCTACCACGAATTTTTACAACTAACCGGTAAACAACTCTTCGAGACCGCACCATCTATTCAGGTGACTCCCGATTTTTCGTTTGCGGATTTTGAAAAAATTAAAGAACAATATTTATCGGAATTCACATCGCTGGTAGCCAACTTAAATTGACAATTTATGCTGCAAATACTATACTGACCACAAATTTCAGCTGTTTTTTAAAAACAGAAAGTGTCTACGTCTGCTCGTGTAGCATCCGAATTCAATTCCGTCATGGTAAAGATTTTTCTTTTACATTATGCGCCGGCACCAAGGCACCGCCCTACATCTTCGCACATAACAACCTACAGTCCGATGGGATTTTCCATCGGACTGTAGTGTTACTTATACTTTATCGACCAACCCTTTCTCCA
The DNA here is from genome assembly GCA_017631705.1 of Clostridia bacterium. Lineage (GTDB taxonomy): Bacteria > Bacillota > Clostridia > Oscillospirales > Acutalibacteraceae > RGIG3009. Next base: position 1,715 of record JAGBSU010000229.1, read on the forward strand.
AGCCTCGCTTTTGACAACTGAGTAAAAGGGAGTGTACTCACTAAAACACGGTAATGTTCAACTACGATATTGCTGATTGTTTTCGATGCTTTGGGTAATTGTTTTTCAGTCCTTTAAGTTTTGTGAAGTATCAGTATCTTCAAAGCTTTTATTCAGAGATTCAGTCAAAAATACAAGGATAAAACTATTGACACAATTAAGACGATTTAGTATAATGAAACTGAGCAGTTTTATTCACTTAAATTGCGCTATGAAATATAAATTCAGGAGGTAATTGTAATGGCAAGAGCTGGCGGTCCCGGTTCATTTGTATTCGGGGAAGAAGAAAAAAAGGAAGTCATGGAGGTACTTGAAGGTAGATATTTATTCCGTTACGGTGATGAAAACACCGAGGGATATACCCATAAGGTAATTGACTTTGAAAACGAACTTAAAAAAACTATGGGTGCAAAATATGCGGTTGCAACAACCAGCGGAACATCTTCATTATTGGCTTCTTTGGCTGCGTTAGGAATTGGTGCAGGCGATGAAGTTATCGTTCCGGGTTACACATTTATTGCATCAATTTCAACTATTATTTTAGCAGGTGCTATTCCTGTACTTGCTGAGATTGATGAATCTCTTACAATTGATGTTACAAAGATTGAATCCTTGATAACACCTAAAACCAAGGCAATTGTACCTGTACATATGCTTGGAAACCCTTGTAAAATGGATGCAATTATGGAAATTGCGAAGAAGCATAATCTTCTCGTTTTAGAGGATTGCTGTCAAGCAGTTGGTGCAGAATACAAAGGTAAGCATTGCGGTACTTATGGTGATATAGGAGCATTTTCGTTAAATATATTCAAAACCATTTCAACAGGTGATGGCGGTGCTGTTATAACAAATAACGAAGAGCTTTACGAAAGAGCGTTTGGCTATCACGACCAAGGCCATAAGCCAAATCGTATGGGTGTTGAAGTTGGAAATCGTAGCTTTGTTGGTATGAACATGAGAATGAACGAATTAACGGGTGCAGTTGCATTGGCACAAACCCGTAAATTGGATAAGATTTTATCCACTCTTCGTTCTAAAAAGGCATTACTTAAGGAATTGCTTTCCGACCTTCCGCATATCAAATTTAGAACAATAAATGACGAAGGCGAATGTGCAACTCTTTTAACTATCCTTTTCGATACTAAGGAATTGGCTGAAAAATTCTGTGAAAAAACAGGCGGTAAGCCGATTGCCTATTCGGGCTGGCACGTTTACAACAATATGGAACAGGTTTTAAATAAATTACTTCCTGCAAAAACAATGAATATAAACGAAAGAACATATTACAAACATATGCTTCCTCAAACCGATGACATATTAGATAGAGCGGTTAACATTAGCGTTGGCGTTGTTGATAAAGGCTTAGGTTCAGGCTATGGAATAAACATTTTGTCAACTGAGGAAGAAATTAGAGAAGTTGCAAAGAACATTAGAGAAATAATTTTGAGCCTATAAGAAGGACCTGTGATGGGCATTTTTCTTACCTATTTCGCCGTCGTTTCAATAGCGGCAATTGTGCTCACCGTTAGTGATAAATGGTGTGCCCGCCGTAAACGGCAACGTGTCCCCGAAACGGTATTGTTCTTAACCGCTATTCTCGGTGGCAGTGCGGCGATGTATTTGACCATGTTACTCATTCGCCATAAAACGTTGCACAAACGGTTTATGCTCGGCTTACCGGCCATACTGCTTGGTCAACTTGCCCTCTATATAACAAAAAACCCGTTCGGTTAACCGAACGGGTTTTTCTTATTCTTTCGTAGATTTCAGTTTTAAAACCACCGCTGTGATAAGCAATACCGCACTTACCGCAACCACCGTAGAGGTGACAATGGTTAGGTGGTCTACCAAGGAATAAATCACCTGATTTATATACTGTTTTAGAGCAGATTGGCCCAACACCAAACGCGATGGCAAATCATACCAGCGAAACAACCACATCGGTACAGCCGCGACAGAAGAACCTAAGAAAAGCAACCCGGCAACGGTGTATAACCGATGACTAAAAGGCCCTACTGCCAAAAACCAAACGCTAACCGCCAGCACCAACGAAGCCACAAGGAACCACACGCTGAGCGAGGTAAACTTTTTGAGTGGTAACAACTTACGCATAATTCCTTGCGCCGATTTTAGCAACGTGTTACCTATACCAAGGTGTAATACTGGCTCAATCGCTTTCACCAAGTCATTGGCAATGGTTTGCACCGCGTTGTCATCCAACGGACGTTCGTCTTCCGGCAACGAAGCGAAAAAAGTATCTATTGCCTTTACAAAGGGCACCATATCCAAGGTAACGTCCTGCACCGGCTTACCCTCAACGATAGCGTTGCCAACCGATACCAATTGTTCCTTTGCTATATGGTTGATTTGTTCTTTGTCTATTGCCGATTTCATCGTATCAAACGGCAACTCATAAAACAAACATTCCGATTCCAGTTGGTCATATACCGCTGTGTGAACCGATTCGGTAAACGCCGGTGATTCAGCCACTTGCATATAACAGGTGGCATCAAACAAACTATAACCCACCATATAGGCAAATAGCGTCGCCGCTACCGAAAGCAACAACAAAACCGACAATACCACACGAAAAATCGAACGAGAACGAGTATCAACCATAGGTTTTCCACTCCTTCCCCTCTACCTTTTTGCAAATCAGCGCCATGCGTTTAACACGCGGTAGACGATTGTTGTTTTTCGGATAACAGGTATACATAATCAGCTGGTCTTCACTATCTTCCGGCATAAGCAAGGAACCATCACTTTTATGGAAAATATGCGTGTCAACCACTTTATACACATACTTCCCATAAACGGTATCCATCGTAATTAACGTACCGATAGGTGTTGTTTCCAACTCGCTAAAATAAGACGTCACGTGAGCCGACAAAACCAATTTTCCGTTTTGACCGCAAAAACGCGAATTCAACCACATGCCGGCGCCCTTTTTCAAAAGGTCACCCGTATCACCGAAAAAGACTTTGATATCGCGTTTTTTCCAACCATCAACCGTCAGCGTCGCCCATTGACTTCCAAAAGGAATAACCGGTATGTGACCTTCGTCCGGCGTAACGGTGGAATCGGTGCCGGAAGAATACTCTCTTCCGGTCACCAACCGATAGGCTTGCGAATCCATAACAAAGGCTTGAAAAAGCAACACCACAACGCAACCCCATGCCACGATTGCTGAAAGGTAGGGAAACAACAAGAAAAAGCCCTTGACGAAAGGGCTTTTTCTTGAAAAAAACGTATTCGTTTTCATCAACTTAGCAAGAAGTTGCTTTTTTGCCGCGCAAAGCTACAACAGCAGCTGCGGCAGCAAAAACAGCAGCCACCAAAATCAAGCCGTAGTTAACGGTGCTTTCAGCAACGTCGGTCTTTTTGACGATATCGCCATCAAGGTTAGCAATCGGTTTGTCTTCTACGATAAACACGCAGTCAACGTCGCCTTTGTGGGTCGGGTTAGCAGCGGGTTTGATTTCGTATTTGATTTCCAACGTCTCACAAGCAACATCAAGTTCTTTCAATAAAGCTTCTCTTTCTTTTTCGCTGTATTCCGAAACAGAGAAACCTTTTTCTTCCGTAACTATTTTGCTGACATTTTCAATGTTAGCAATAACAACTTCAGCTTGCTCAGCAGTCACTTCGATTTGTTGCAACACATTCTCCATGGTGGGCAAGTGTTTTTCATACTCTTCTGCCGGAAAATACTTCTTAGCAGCGGCCAGGATTTCTTCTTTCGGCGTAGCGGCAAAAACCGGCGTAGCTATAGCTACCATCATGGCAACCAACAAGAAACAAACGGAAACAATAGATAAAAACTTTTTCATAATACTATCTCCCAACTAAAAATAATTATGGACATAATAACATCTAATAAATAAAGTACACTATTTATTTTTATTTGTCAACCTTTTCGTATAAAAAAGTATGATAAACTTTTTCGATAATATACTTGGTTGTACCATTGATTTTTTTCTCATAATATGATATGGTAATATAATACTGGGAAAGGAGAGGCTTTTATGGAAACTACCGTCAACGGTCGCCGTGTCAAGTATATTGATTGCGGTCAAGGCAAGCAAGCGGTGCTGTTGTTGCACGGTTGGGGTGTCGATAGCAGCGTTTACCATCTTATTATCGACCATCTTTCCTCATATTGCCGTGTCATCGCCCCCGATTTACCGGGTTTCGGCGGTTCTGTTGAACCGGAAGTTCCTTTTTCCCCTACCGATTTTGCCGATTTCGTGGTAGATTTTACCGCAAAACTCGGTGTAAACGAAGTGGTCGGCATCGGCCATTCCAACGGCGGGCGTGTACTCATTGAACTGCTCTCTCGCAAAGATTGCCCGCTTACTTTTAAAAAAGCCATTTTGTTAGATTCCGCCGGTCTACCGGCACACCATTCGTTGAAATATTACGTGCGGGTCTATACGTTTAAATGCCTAAAACACGTATTAAATCTACCGCCTATTCGTCGCTTGTTCCCCCACGCCATTGAACAAGCACAAAAGCACTTCGGCTCTGCCGATTACCGCAAAGCCAGCCCCATCATGCGCCAAAGCATGGTACTGGCATTGCAAAAAGATATGACCCCCTATTTATCACAAATCCGCATTCCCACCCTGCTAATTTGGGGGAAAGACGATACCGCCACTCCCCTTTCCGACGCCAAAATCATGGAACGGTTGATTCCCGATGCCGGCTTGGTAGAACTCCCCGGCGGTCACTTCGCGTTTGCTGAAAGTTTTGGGCTGTGTAGCCGCGTTTTGGATTCATTTTTACAAGGAGAATGACCATGCAATTTTTAAAAATCGCCGTACTGCTCATGTGCGCGTGTACTGCTGTTTTACAGTCCTTGTATTTCACCCACATGTTGCAACTGAACTCTTATCGTCCGGAACGCTATCGCAAGTGGTGTAACGAAAATCGTAAACGCTTATTTTCCGTGCGCCGCCTTTTCCCGGTTACCGTACTTATTTGCGCGTTTCTGCCGAAACTGTTTTGCCTGATTACCACGCTCTTGATTTTCGCATTAACCGTGGTAAGTAATATTCCGAAAAAAGCAAAAAAACCGTTGGTGTTCACCGCGCGCGTAAAACGTTTGCTAACCACCAATTTTATAATAACCGCACTTGTACTGCTATTATCGTGGTGGTTACCCACCGGCTGGTGTGTTGCCGTCCTTGCCATTTACACAATCACTTTGTGGATGTGGGTAGGCTGTGCAAACGCTATTAATATCCCGTTTGAAAAAGCCGTTGCCAATCACTATGTAGGCGATGCTCGACGTCTTCTCCAAGAACATGCACAGCTCACCGTTATCGGTATCACCGGCAGTTACGGCAAAACCAGCACCAAAAGTTTCTTGCACTCACTACTCTCGGTGCGCTACAACGTACTCA
>JAGBSU010000230.1 GCA_017631705.1 Clostridia bacterium
GACATCATCGGTATCCACCTCAAAATCACCGCCGGGCAAGCGTTCGCCGTAGCGGTCGACCACCACGGTATAGTGGGCAAGCAAGGTCTTTTTATCGGCAGAATAGACACCTACCGCCGTGGTGCCGCTGTGATGGGCATACACCTTACCGGCTACCACCGAGGCAATCGACGGATTTTCGGATACCCAATACAGTGTGTTATCCCCTGCCTGCGGCAAAGTGCGGTAATTGTTATGCGCCAAATGCACGGTGGCGGTGCTTTCCGCCTGCTCCGCAAACAAGGTGGTTGCCGGTTTATCTTCGTTGGCTGTCCAAACGCGAATGTAGTCGATTTCCAGCGGCCAGCTTGCGGAACCCCCCAAAATCAAGGCGTTTAACTGATTATCTATCGGTGACAGGGCATCGGGAAGCAGCGTACTACCGGTTACCGCGTAGGCGGCGGGATAGGTTTCGCTACCGTCCTTGCTCCAAGTTTGGCTAAAGCATTGCGTACCGTCCAAATAAGCGGTCAGCACACCTTCACTCAACGAATACCCAACGGTATGCCATTCGTTATTGCCAAGGTTATATTCTTGGCCGTTGACCGTGAAAGATTTGTCGTTGTAGATTTTGTTGTAAATTTTGTTATAGTTATCGTCAATGCCTAATTCTTTGTTATCATGCATCGTGACAGTCCAGTTCCCTGAAGGCCAATATTCCATCCAGTCCATTTCCACATAGCGGTCTACCCCGCCGGCGGCCGACGGCACGATGTATTGCGGGGGGAACGACCAAATGGCAGGACCGTAGCATTTGTCACCGGTGTGTTCGCCGCATGTGCATCCAGATGCAAAGCGGATTTTGAATTCCAAATATCCGTGGTTGAAACCCCACCAACCGGCGCCGGTGTTGGCATCCATACTGCCAAAAAGCCAATTGTATTGCATATTCTGTGCCGCCAAGGTGATACCGTCGTCGGTCAAGGTATAGTCTGTTTCGTCGCCCGATACGCCGTTAAGGTGGGTAAGATACCATTTGTACCCGTAATCGCCGGTGTAGTCAACGTCGACATTGGCGGTGGTAAAATCATCGCTGAACGCCAATTTGTCAAAACCGCTCGCTTGCGCGTATTGCGGGGCTTCCAACAGAGTGCCTGCTACACGAAGATTCGCTTGCGCGGCACTTTTGTCCACATCCTCCTGCGAGCCGGCAACGGTCGTATGGGCAGAAATCACCCATTCTCCCGACAATGCTGACCATGGAGTAGACATGGTTGCGGTTATGGTTTCTCCTGTTGTCAAGCCACCCGTGTATGTATGTGTACCGAGTTCGACCGAACGCTCCCCGTCATCCGCGAAAAACACCGTCGTAATATCACGGTCGATGTCGCGTATGCCGTCGTTGGTAACGGTGGCGGAAACACTCACACCCGTACCGGTAAGCAGTTGCGTGTCGTTCGGTGTCCAAGTAAGGTCAGATACCTTCACCTGATTACCGATACCTATATAAACATCGTCCACATACACAGCAGAGGTTGTGCCGGTAAACTTGAGAGATACCAAATAATTCTTGTCCACAACACAAACGGAAAACTTCGCTCGGCAAGTGCGCCAACCCTCTGCGTCCGGTGCGGTATTGACGGTTTTTCCGTTCATAACGCTTTTTATTTCTTCGGCTTCGGTACTCATTAAAATCGCGGTGGCACCATCTTCGCCTTTATAGCGGAATGAAACCAACAGTTCATCCCCCACGGCAAGGGTAGCTATGTTTTCACAGTTGCTAAGCAGTAAACGGTGACTGCTTGCGGGAACACTTGACATCTGAGTCACCTGTTTGCCCTCATACTCCACCGAGGAAGGATTAAACTTTTCAAACACGCTCAGTGCATCGCTGTCGCCGCTTTCTGCTGTTTGGGCGGTTGCCGGCAACACCAAGCCGGATAACACGCTGCCCACCAACAACGCCGCCGACAAGGCAACTGCTGCGATGCGCTTTTTCATGATTTTCATAAAACCCCTCCAACAAATTAATACTTCCACCATTGTAATGCATATCAGTATACCATATCCCATTGATTTTGTAAAGGATTTTCAACCTTTGTCATCACATAAATTTGCACAATAAGATGCACTACCGTCGGTTATGTGATTTCACACTTGCCATCGAGAGATTTTTGTGATATACTGTTTTTGCTCAAAAAGAAAACAGGTGAAATTCCTGTACGAGCCCGTCGCCGTAAGGTGCACACTTGTGCTGCTTCTATTTGTCCCCGCAAGACAAAGACATGCCATTGGGTATCCCCTGAGAAGGCGAAGCCGCACGCACCGAGTCGGAATATTTTTTGGGCAACGCCTCTGTAGGCTGGCAAGAGCCTACACATCGCGGTGCCGATGTAGAGGTAATATAATTTAAAGGAGACTCCCTTATGAAGAAAAAGACAAGTTTGCAAACACGCTTGTCTTTACTCCTTTGTTTGGTGCTGGTTGCGGCGACAGCACTGTTGACAAGCGGATGTAAAGACAACCAACAAGGTACCCCCTCTGCTACCACCGTGACGAACGCAACGGTTTCCACGGTGTTGGGCGAAGGTGCTACCGTATTTCCCCTCACCGTCGTGGATGCCGACGGCAACCAAACCGCATTCGAAATCCATACCGATAAAAAAACGGTGGGCGAAGCGTTATTGGCGCTGAATTTCATTGCCGGTGACAACGGCGAATACGGCATCTATGTCAAAACAGTCAACGGCATGACGGTGGAATACGAAAACGGCGGCAAATATTGGGCCTTTTATATCAATGGCGAATATGCAATGACCGGTGTTGAAAAAACGCCCATTACACCCGATACCGCTTATCAGTTTAAGGTGGAATAACCGTGAAACTGACTGCAAAAGATTTGGCAGTATTCGGCATGTTCAGTGCCTTAATGTTCGCCTCAAAACGGCTTATGGAAGCCTTGCCCAACATTCATCTGGTAGCGATGTTTATTGTCGTTGCCACGGTGATATACCGCAAAAAAGCCTTGTACCCGATTTACGGTTATGTGTTCTTGGACGGTTTGTTTGCCGGCTTTGCCACGTGGTGGATACCGTATTTGTATCTGTGGACCGTTCTGTGGGGTGCTGTTATGTTGCTTCCGCAAAATCTACCGCCGAAAATCGCACCGTTTGTTTACATGGCGGTATGTGCGGCACACGGCTTATTGTTCGGTGTGCTGTATGCACCGGTACAAGCGTTGGTATTTGGATTTGATTTTCGCCAAACGATTGCGTGGGTGGCGGCAGGTCTGCCGTTTGATATCACCCATGCCATCAGTAATTTCTGTTGCGGAGCGTTGATTATTCCGCTGATTACTCTCGTAAAACGCGTACAGAAAGGGTAACCTTATGAATTTTAGTGAAATTGCCGCGGCACGGTATTCCTGCCGCAAATACGACAGCACTCGTCCCGTGGAAGAAGAAAAACTGCATGCCATTTTGGAAAGTGCACGCTTATCCCCGTCGGCTTGCAACGGTCAGCCGTATCATATTACGGTATGCACCGGCGAAGTCGCCAAAGAAGCAGCACGTGCTACCCGTGATTTAAAAATCAACACGTTTGTCGACCAAGCACCGGTGTTACTGGTGATTTCAGAAGAACCGTATTGCAAAATGGCGGGTATCGGTGCGAAACTCAAACACAACGATTACCGGTCCATCGACATCGGTATTTTGTCTGCGTATATCACCGCCGAAGCGGCGGCACAAGGGCTCGGCAGTTGTATCATCGGGTGGCTTGACAGCGATACGCTTTGCAAAATCTGCGGTGTCAGCGGTACTATCCGTTTGGTGATTTCACTCGGTTACGCGTTGGATGAACCGCGTGAGAAAAAACGCAAAGCGTTTGACGAATTGATTACGATGGCATAAGAAAAAATGTGCACAATTTTCTCCATTCACAGTACACCATGTTTTTCTGCTGATGTACAGTCTGCAAAGCGGCACACTCCCCATGGGGAGTGTGCCGCCGTGTTTTTTATATACCGTTTGGATTGGTGGGGTTATTGACAATGCCAAAACCCACCAGCACCGGCAACAGCACATTGAGCAAGCCGTCAACCGTTTGCTCGATGTCGATGCCGAAAAATTCCTTGGCGCAAAACACCAACAATGCCGCTATGGACACCCACAATGCCCACGATTTTAATCGATTCATCGTTTATTCTCCTATTCCTAAGGTTACCCTATTTTTGTAACAATGCCAATGCCGCACCGGCAAGTGCCGAGCCGATAGCGGCAATCACCGCCGCCACCAACTTATCCCATTGTTTGGCAGGGCGTGAAATCACCGATTTGACATCTTCTTTGATTTCCCGTACATCGTCACGCAAATGCTTAACATCGCGTTCGGTACCTTCCAGCGAAGCGGCAAGCGTGCGGATTTCCTCCACCTGCTTTTCAAGCGTGTCCAGCCGATGATGTGCCGTTTTAACACTTTCGGTCACCTTGGTCAGTTCATCCACGCTCATGCCTCCTTTTTGACGATTTTGATTTGCAAGCGGTCAATGGCTTGCCCGAATACAACGGTGTTCCATGCGTACCAATCGCCGCCCTTTGGTGCGACGCGGTAATGCACCTCGTAATCGGGGAGCCCGTTAAGCTCCATTTGCACGGCATCCATCGCCTTGCCCTTGATACCGGCATAACCGGTTTTGGGACGGTTAATGTCGGATGTACTCATCCACGACAACCATCCGCCGTTTAACAAATGTGCACGGTAGCGGAGTGTCCCCTTAGCGGCTTTGGCGGTAAATGCCGTCAAATTTCTGCCCCTTACACCGGCATAGCCGTTGGTGCTGTCGTCGTGGCAATCCACAATATCTGCCCACCACTTACCTGCGTATGCTTTGTATGTTACATGGATTTTATCATCTTTCGGTAACGGTAAATCGGCTTCAAGGTACGGCATGGGGTCAATACGCTTGTTATCGAGCCGCACTTCAAAATGCAAGTGCATACCGTAACTGTTGCCGGTGTTCCCCATCGTACCGATGACTTGACCTTGTTTTACTTTTTCGCCGTTCTTGACTTTGACGGTTGCAAGGTGAGCATACAAGGTGCTATATCCATGCCCGTGGTCGATTTTCACGCAGTTGCCGTAACTCGCATTGCCCGTTGCACCTTTGTTGTTTTTATGCCCTGTTTGGCAAAAGACAACTTTGCCTGCGGTATGGGCAATCACGGGCTCGCCCGTCAAGTGTTCGCGTCCCAAGTCAATCGCTTTATGTCCGGCACCGTACCCTTGCGTGATACGGTTTTTTCCTTTTTGTAAAATTCTGCTCGCCATTATTGCACATTCCTTTCCTCCGCTTTGATTTGTTCGACAAAAGTATTGTATTTTTCAAATTCTTCTGGTTTTGTGTCCCTTTGTCGTAAAATCGCAAGTTCATCATCAATAGAATATTTTCCCCTTATTCTGTTGACTAC
>JAGBSU010000231.1 GCA_017631705.1 Clostridia bacterium
CAAACCGGTATACACGCCTATAATCCCGTTAGAAGACGCCCAGCGACAAAAGATGTCAACCGATGAAGCCACACTGTACGCCATGCTGTGCCAAGCGGTTAAACGGTCGCCTTCCGGTGTGTTAGGTGAAAAACTACTGCATCTTGCCGGCTTGGAAGCGGATACATTGCTGTTAGAAACCATGGTGAAAAAAGGCCTTATTATGCGCAACGAAGATTCTTTTCGTCACACAAGCGATGCTACCCGCCGCATGGTACGGTTGGCTGTTTCACCGGACGAATTGCCCGAAGAAATAGCCAAAAACAAATGTAGCCCGAAACAAAAAACGGTGCTATCGCTGTTGGTGGAAGCCGGTGCAGCTTCCGCAAAAGAACTTTGCTATTTAGCCGGTGTTACGTATGCGGTGATTGCGACATTGGAAAAGAAAAAACTGGTTGTTTGTTTTGAACAGGAAGTGTTGCGCTCTCCGCTGAAACGGTCGTCAGCACCCAAAAAGGAAGCGGCTACTTTAAATTCCGAACAGCAAACAGCATTAGACGAACTAATACAGCGATACATGCAACCCGATGCGGCGTGTGCGTTATTATACGGTGTTACCGGTAGCGGTAAAACACAAGTGTATATGAACTTAATCGACCGCGTTTTATCGGATAAAAAACAAGTGTTGGTATTGGTTCCCGAAATTTCATTAACGCCGCAAACGCTGGATTTGTTTTTACAGCGTTATGGCGACCGCGTGGCGGTTTTGCATAGCGGGCTTTCGGTCGGCGAACGCATGGACGAATGGAAACGCATTCGTCGCGGTCAAGCCGACGTGGTAGTCGGTACGCGTTCAGCTGTGTTTGCTCCACTTGATTCTTTGGGCTTAGTCATTATGGACGAAGAACAAGAGCACACCTACAAATCTGAAAACGCACCGCGGTATCATGCGCGTGACGTTGCCAAGTTTCGTTGTATGAAACACAACGCTTTGCTATTGCTAACCTCAGCAACTCCCAGCGTAGAAAGTTTTAACGCTGCTTGTAATGGCAAATATTCCTTACATACGCTGAAAACGCGGTATGGCGAGGCGGTGCTTCCCGCTGTCGAAGTTGTAGATATGCGAGAACAGCTTTTCGAATCGGTGTTTAGCTCGGTATTGCAACAAGAACTGGCGCAATGTTTTGCCAATAAAAAACAAGCGATTTTGTTGTTAAATCGCCGAGGATATCATACCTTTATATCGTGCCGCTCGTGCGGGCATATTATTACTTGTCCCTCGTGCAGTATTTCTATGACGTATCACCGTGCCAACAACCGGTTAAATTGCCATTATTGCGGGCATACGCAACCAATAGCAACACATTGTCCGGAATGTGGATCGGATAAAATACGGCATTCCGGTTTGGGTACACAACGGGTTGAAGAGGAACTGAAAGAACTTTTCCCAGATGCTCGCATTTTGCGAATGGATGCCGATAGTACCATGTCACGTTCAGCTTATGAGCAAAAGTTTACTGAGTTTGCTACCGGGCAATACGATGTCATGATTGGTACGCAAATGGTGGCAAAAGGATTGGATTTTCCAAACGTTGCTTTGGTTGGCGTTCTTTCGGCAGACCAAGCGCTGTTTGCAGAGGATTATCGTTCGTATGAAACAACCTTTTCCTTGTTAACACAAGTTATCGGTCGTGCCGGCAGACGTGAAACGACAGGAAAAGCAATTATCCAAACCACAGTGCCGGAGCATTATGTTATCGATTTAGCGGCAAAACAAGATTATAAAGCCTTTTACGATGTAGAAATCAGTTCGCGAAAACTGATGAAATATCCGCCGTATTCCGATTTGTGTATGTTTGGTTTTGTCAGCATATCCGAATTGGCTGCCAGAAACGGTGCGATGCGTTTTCTCAAACTGTTACAAAAAACGGTTACTCAACCGAAATATGAAGGGTTACCACTAATTGCTTTGGATCCGACACCGGCTTCGGTATCGAAAGTGGCGGGAAAATATCGGTATAAATTGGTGGTAAAAACGGTGAACCAAGCGCGTTCTCGTGAACTGATTGCGTGGCTTCTGAGCGAGTTCTCGCGCTCGCCGGAAAGTAAAGATGTTTCTGTATTTGCAGATATTAACCCTGCAAATATTTTATAAAAGGAGTGGATACCTTTGGCATTACGTAATATTTTAAAAAACGATGACCCGATGTTGCGAAAAATGTGTCGTCCGGTTACGGAATTCAACGAGCGGTTATGGCAATTGTTAGATGATATGGCGGATACGATGCACAAAGCAGAGGGTGTCGGTTTAGCAGGCCCGCAGGTGGGGATACTACGTCGTGTTTTTGTGATGGATTTAGGCGACGGCGTTATTGAGGCCGTTAACCCGGAAATTCTGGAAGAAAGCGGCACACAAACCGGACAAGAAGGTTGCTTGTCTTTCCCCAACCAATGGGGTTACGTTACCCGCCCAAAAAAGGTGAAATTTAAAGCACAAGACCGTTTTGGCAAATGGTTTGTCATGACCGGTGAGGATTTGATGGCACGGTGTATTTGCCACGAATCAGATCATTTAAACGGTGTGGTGTTTTTGGAACACGTGCAATCGTCACCAAACGGCAGAGAGGAATAATATGAGAATTGTTTTTATGGGTACACCGGAATTTGCCGTACCGTGCTTAGAACGGTTACTGCAAGACGGACATACCGTACCGTTAGTGGTGACGCAAGCAGACAAACCCAAAGGCAGAGGGCAAAAATTAACGCCGCCACCTGTAAAGGCTTTCGCCTTAACACACGATATACCGGTTTTACAACCTGACACTCTTAAATCCGATGAAGTGCAAGAGCAATTACGACAAGTAAAAGCAGATGTTTTTGTGGTGGTCGCTTATGGGAAAATTTTACCTCAAGCGGTGTTAGAAATGCCACCGCTTGGGTGTATCAACGTACATGCTTCGTTATTGCCGCAGTATCGCGGTGCCGCACCGATACAATGGGCTGTGTTAAACGGTGAGACACAATCGGGTGTTACCACCATGTTTATGGACGTGGGATTAGATACAGGGGATATGTTGCTTAAATCCGTTTGCGATATTGGTGAAAACATGACTGCCGGTGAATTACACGACGTGTTATCGTTGCACGGTGCGCAATTGTTATCTATGACGTTACAGCAACTGGAAAACGGTACGTTGCAACGGGTTCCGCAAACCGGTGAGAGTACGTATGCGAGCATGCTGGATAAATCCATGTGCGCTTTGGATTTTTCCAAAACAGCAAATGAACTGCACAATCAAGTGCGGGGATTAAATCCGTGGCCGACTGCTACGGCGAATGTTAGTGGTAATCTATTGAAAATCCACCAAACCCGCGTTACAAAACCGTGCGGTGACTTTGCACCGAATACGGTTATCAGTTTGGCTCCGTTTGTTGTTTCGTGTGGTGATAATACCGCATTGGAACTGCTGGAAATACAAGCGCAGGGCGGTAAACGCATGAAAGCGGAAGATTATTTCCGCGGTCATCCCGTACCGCTGTTTTCTGTTTTTTCTGAATAATCGAAAGGCGGTGCTACCGTTTGGCAATTGAAAATCCTCGTATAGCGGCTGTTAAAGCGTTGGCCGACGTACACCGTCACGAAAAATATTCCAACATTGCTTGGGAAGAATTTCTTAAAAACACAGCGTTATCCGAACAAGATAAGTCACTGGCTTCGCGGCTTTTTTACGGTGTGATAGAACGAAAACTCACTTTGGACTATGTTTTGTGCCGTTTTTGTACCATGCCACTAAAAAAACTGCACCCCCTCGTACTCGAAACTTTGCGTGTGGCGGTATATCAACTGCTGTATATGGATAAAATTCCGGTATCGGCAACGGTAAACGAAGCGGTAGCCGGTATTCGTCGATTAAAACAAGGGCAAGCCTCGGGGTTTGTCAATGGTGTTTTACGGAATATCGTGCGAAAAAAGGAACAGCTATTTGATAAGCTGCCGGATAATGACAAAGGGCTTTCTATTCGGTATTCTTGCCCGGAAGAGTTAATTGCTTTTTGGCGGAAATCCTATGGTGATTCTCTTACCATACAGCTCCTATGTAGCATAAACGAAACTCCCGATTCTTATATTCGTCTCAACACTTTGCAGACAAGTGATGAGGAGTTTTCCGAAAAACTCACAAAACAGGGGATAAGTCACCAAATTTTATCGGAAATTCCACATTGTTTTCGGTTGAATCGCGGTTATTTGTTAAATAAACTTGAATATTGTGACAAAAACTGCTATTATTATCAGGACATGGCTTCGCAGATAGCGTGCTTTTGTTTAGGCGCTGTACCCGGTGAGCAGATTATTGATGTTTGCGCAGCACCGGGCGGTAAGAGCTTGACAGTGGCACAATACATGGAAAACAAGGGCACGATTTTAGCGTGTGATATTTATCCTGCTAAATGTGAAGTGATGCAACAGCGTGCTTTTGATTTTGGAATTTCTTCTTTGAAAACGGCTGTGCGCGATGCTTCGCTTGCTTGTGATGAAGAACAAAAAGAAAAGTATGACCGTGTGATTTGTGACGTGCCGTGCTCCGGTTTGGGTGTGATTCGTCGCAAACCGGAAATACGGTACAAAGCTTTTGCGGAGTTTAAAGAGTTACCGCAACTACAATATACCATTTTGGAACAAAGTGCCCAGTTAGTAAAACCCGGCGGTGTGTTACAATATTCTACTTGCACACTCAATCCGGCTGAAAACGAGCAAGTGACGGGGCGTTTCTTACATGAACATCCGGAGTTTGAACCAAAAATGTTGCCGATTTTGCCGTTCTTTGAGGCGGCCGGTTTATCACCGTCACATCAAATTACGTTATTCCCACCGATTCACAAAACCGATGGTTTTTACATTGCCGCATTTCGTAAAAAATAAGGAGTTAGTATCATGCCTGCGGATATAAAATCTCTTACAAGAGAAGAAATCACCGCACTACTTGTGCAACAAGGCTACCCCGCTTATCGTGGCGGACAAGTTGCGCAATGGCTAGATAAAGGGTGCACTTCTTTTGACGAAATGACAGATTTACCGCCGAAATTACGGGAAGAATTAAACCGTCAGTTTATAATACCTTCGGTATCGATTCTGCAAAAACTGCAATCCTCATTGGACGAAACAACAAAATACTTGTTTGGATTATACGATGGGGAAACGGTGGAATCGGTATTGATGAGTTATCACCATGGTTGGTCGCAATGCCTTTCCACACAAGTCGGTTGCCGTATGGGTTGTTCTTTTTGCGCTACCGGTATGGGTGGTCTTTCCCGCAATTTATTACCGGCAGAAATGATGTCGCAAATTGAAACTGCACAAAAAGACCGCAGCATTCGTGTTTCCTCTGTGGTACTCATGGGAATGGGGGAACCGTTGGACAATTACGATAACGTTCTTCGGTTTTTACACATGCTTTCGGAACCGTCGGGTGTTCATATCGGTATGCGTCACATATCGCTTTCAACATGCGGATTGGTTGACGGTATTTACCGATTGATGGAGGAAAAATTACAGCTTACACTTTCGGTGTCGTTACACGCACCGAATAATGATATTCGCTCAACACTAATGCCGATAAATCGTCGTTGGCCGATTGAAGAGCTTCTCAAAGCTTGTCGAGAATATATTAAAGCTACCGGTCGACGCATTTCTTTTGAATATGCTATGATTGACGGTGTTAATGACAGCGATGCTTGTGCAGAGGAATTGGCAGCACGTTTGCGTGGTATGCTGTGCCACGTCAATTTAATCCCTGCCAATTCCGTATCCGGTGCTTCACATCGGCGAAGTTCGCAAGCACGATTGCAGCAGTTTTCAAAAATTTTAGGAAACCACGGTTTAACAGTAACCGTTAGGCGTACCCTCGGGGCGGATATTAATGCTTCGTGCGGTCAATTGAAACGAAAACACAGAGAGGAGGAATAAACAGATGAGAACAACCGGTGCATCTCATGCCGGACGAATTCGTCCGAGTAATCAGGATGCCTATGTATGTGGTATGCTGACGGAAGGTACCGCTTTTGCCGTAGTATGTGACGGTATGGGTGGTGCAAACGGCGGCAATATTGCCAGTGCAATTGCCATGCGTTGTATTGCCGACAAATTGGTTGATAAATATCGCGAAAACTCGTCGGACGATACCGTAAAAGAATTATTGGAATCAGCTGTTTGTTCTGCTAATACCGCTGTATTTACGGCGGCAATGGAAGACGAGAATTTAAGAGGAATGGGCACCACGGCGGTGGTGGCAATTGCGAATGAACAGCAGTTGTACGTCGCTCACGTCGGTGACAGCCGTGCTTATATGATTACACACGATACCATTACACAAATCACCAATGACCATTCGGTTGTTCAGGATATGGTGGAAAAAGGGAAAATCACTTTAGAAGAAGCGAAATTTCATCCGCAGAAGCATTTTTTAACCAAAGCATTGGGTGTGGAGGATGAAATGGATTGTTCCTTTGTTTCATTACCGTTTCCGGAAGATGGTACATTGTTGTTGTGTACCGATGGATTGTCGAACATGGTGGAACCAGACGTTTTACAATCCCTTACGCGTACTTTCCCGTTTGAGGAAATTGCCCAAAAACTTATTAACACAGCCAATCTTGCGGGAGGCAGCGATAACATTACCGTAGTTGCTGTCACCAAGAATTGAAAGTTAGGAGTGAACAATAATGGATAAATATATCGGGAAACGCTTAGACGGTCGATATGAGTTGAATGAACTCATTGGTGTCGGTGGTATGGCGTATGTCTATAAGGCACTTGACAGAATTGATAATCGTACGGTTGCTATAAAAATTCTCAAAGATGAGTATTTGGCAAATGAAGAATTTACTCGTCGATTCAAAAATGAATCCAAGGCGATTGCTATTTTGTCGCATCCCAACATTGTAAAAGTATATGATGTTAGTTTTGGCGACAAAATGCAGTATATCGTGATGGAGTACATTGATGGTATCACGCTCAAAGAGTATATTGATGGACAAGAATCGTTTAAATGGAAAGAAGCGGTTCACTTTACCGTTCAAATTCTTCGTGCATTACAACATGCCCATGATAAAGGTATTGTCCATCGCGATATTAAACCGCAAAACATTATGCTTTTACCCGATGGAACGATTAAAGTGACCGATTTTGGTATTGCACGCTTTTCAAGACAAGATATTCGTGCAACACGTAATACCGATAAAGCCATCGGTTCGGTGCATTATATCAGCCCCGAACAAGCTCGCGGTGAAATCACCGATGAAAAAGCGGATATTTATTCGGTGGGTGTTATGCTTTATGAAATGCTAACCGGTCAATTGCCGTTTGAAGCAGATAGTGCGGTTTCGGTGGCTATTATGCAAATGCAATCTGAAGCAAAGCCGCCTCGTCAAGTTAATCCGGCTATTCCGGAAGGTTTAGAGGATATCACCGTAAAGGCTATGCAAAAAGAACCGTCCAAGCGGTATCAATCTGCGGCGGAAATGCTGTATGACTTCGAAGAATTCAAGAAAAACCCCAGCATTCATTTTGAATACAAATATTTCACCGATGATAGCCCCACGCGGTATATGGATACTATTTCCAAAGTACGTGGTACACAATCTGAGAACGCAGAACCTGCAAAGGTAAGAGAAACGGAAAAAGAAAAGAAACCGTTCCCGGTAATTCCGGTATTGTGTGCCGTGGCAGCCGCTTTCTTATTGGTGGCGATTATCTTTGTGGGTATTGTATTGTCCAAACAATTTACAAATTCCTCTTCACAAATTCGTGTCCCGAATTTTGTGGGAATGACTTTGGATGAAATAGGACAAAATCCGGAATATTTAGAGTGGTTTTCCTTTGAGCCACATCAGGAACAATACAGCGAACAAGCTATCGGTACGGTTTTAGAGCAAAGTTTGGAAGCCGGAATTGAAGTAAAAAAAGGTGTTAAGACCATTACTCTTACCGTCAGCAAAGGCCAAAAAATGGTGAAAATCCCCAACGTAGTGGGACAACACCGCGATCAAGTAGAAGCTGCTTTGAAAAACGAAGGCTTTGTGGTGACGTATGCGTTGGATGTTAGCGAAGAAGTTGCCAAAGACTTTGTTATTTCCTTGTTGCCGAAAGAATATCCCGAAGAACTTCCGTATGGTTCCGATGTGACAATGGTTGTCAGCAACGGCACCACACCGGTAGATCCTGTTCCGGTTCCCACGGTTGTTAATCTTTCCAAAGAGCAAGCATTACAACAATTATCAGCGGCGGGGTTTGTGTTGAACGAAACAACAGATATTATCTACGTTAATGATCCTACCGTTCCGCCGGAAACCGTTGTACAACAAAGCGTTGCGGGGGGGACCGTGGTGCAACCCGGTTCGCCGATTCAAATTAAAGTGAGTACCGGTTACCAAGAAGTCGAACTTCAAATTCCGTTGCCCGATAGCGGAATCACGGTGGATTTGCAGATTTTTGTTAACGGAAAATTATCTCCTAAAAACCTTACCGGTATTCTTCCTAACGTGGTAAAAACGCAAAAGGTGACTTTTGCCGAGAAAGCGGATTCTTATATTGTTACCGTTAAAATTGCAAAAACCGGTACCAACAATGCCGAGTTCTTGGATTATGCACAATACAATATTAATGGTAAAACCGGTATGATCGTGGAAGAATATCGCAAAGCAAACGTGTTGTCGGTATACGACACAACCACAACGACCGGGATTGTTGACACAAGTGACGAAAACGTCTTTTACGACGA
>JAGBSU010000023.1 GCA_017631705.1 Clostridia bacterium
CAAGGCGATAGCCTTGCGTCAAACTCGTACTTCCCTGCACAAAAAATTCGGCGGCAGAAACTCTGCCGACCTGCAAAAGCAAAAATTTTTGTGTGAGAGGAAGCCGAAAAACGCAGGAATGCTAACGCATTTCAAGTTTTGAGGCAAACTATCACCGGAAATTTTCTTTTGCAGGCGTAAAGAGTTCGACTCCCGCCAGCCTAAGGAGTTTTGAAAATGTCGAACATTTGGCACGATATTTCGGCGGACCGCATTATGCCGGAAGATTTTATTTGTGTGATAGAGATTCCCAAAGGGAGCCGCAAAAAATACGAATTAGATAAAGAAACGGGATATATCCGTTTGGACCGCATTTTACATACGTCGACTCACTATCCGGCAAACTATGGTTTCATTCCGCGCACCTTTGGTGATGACGGCGACCCGCTGGATGTGCTATTGTTGTGTGCCGAACCGATTGAACCGATGTGTTTGGTGCGCGCCTATCCGATTGGTATGATTTCCATGGTCGATAACGGCAGAAACGACGAAAAGATTATCGCCATTCCGTTTGATGACCCCAATTATAATATGTATACCGGCATCGACCAACTTCCTAAACACCTTTTTGACGAGATGCGGCATTTTTTCCAGGTGTATAAAAACTTGGAGCACAAAACCACCGCTGTCAAAGAAGTCAGCAACAGGGAAGAGGCGGTACGTGTTATTTTGGCGGCTATTAAACAGTACAACGAACTGTTTGCAAAGTAAAAAGAAAAATCCTCGTTCAACAGAACGAGGATTTTTTGATGTACTTTGGAATTAGAAATCCAATTCGTAGATTTTGCCGATGTTGCCGCCGGTGGATTCGCAGCCGTTTTCCGTGACCACGATACCTTTTTCCCAACGCAGACCGAAGGTCGGGCCGGAAATGAAGGTGTCGATTTGGAAGGTCATGTTCTTTTCGAGTGCGTAGTCCGAGGAGGTTTCCATCCAGGGAGCTTCCACTTCGATCAAACCGGTGCCGTGGCACGGACCATAGACATAAGCATCTTTGTAGCCGTTATCGCAATAGAGTTTGTAGAAACCTTTAGCGATATCGGAAGCTAAGACGCCGGCTTTGATTTGTTGCTCGGTCCATTTGTGGGCTTCCAAGCAGAATTCCACGTAACGACGTTTTTCGTCGGTGAGTTTACCAACGCAAACCGGCAAACCGATGGACGGGGAGTAACCGTCGATTTTAGCGGAGAGGTTAAGTTGCACGATGTCGCCCTTACCGATGGTGCGGTAGCTGGGACGAGAAATAGCATGACGGGTGGAAGCTTCGCTGAACACGTACATGGGCAAGCCTTCGTATTCGGCGCCGTTTTCGTAAATCACGCGTTGTGCAATACCAACCATCGCGAGTTCCGTCACGCCGGGGCGCAAGTTTTTGATAACTTCTTGCGTTGCCAAATCCACGATACGGAAGCCTTCACGGATGCAGGCGAGTTCGTTCTCGGATTTGATGCGGCGCATGGTAACCATGATTTCTTTATCTTCCACGATTTCTGCTTCGGGGTAGCTTTCTTGCAAGCGGCGAAGCATTTCGCAGTTGGTATCTAAGAAGCTGGCAATAGCAATTTTGATGTGTTTGCCGGTGATACCCATGTCACGGAATACTTCGTCGTATTCCATGGGGCTGAGTTCCGGATAAGACGGGTCAGCCGACTCACGGTAAGCGAGCATGGTGTAGATTTTGTCAATCTTGCTGCGGTCTGCAGCGAAAATCGTGCTTTCGGGACCGACCAACAAAGCGGCTTTACCGGCAGGGGTAATCGCCACACCGGCACGTTCGAACAACGGCCAGAAGTTACTGAAATAACGCACGTTAGCGTAGTCGGCTTCGTTGGAGTTTACCAAAAAGACATCGTAGCCTTTTTCGGCAACCAAAGCGGCACAACGTTTAATTCTCTCTTGATATTCGCTATCGGGAATGCAAATGCGGGACATAAAAACCCTTCCTTTCTTTTTAAGCGTGTTCGGATATGACTTCTCTGCTTATACAGAATAACCACTGGTGGTGTAGAATGCCATGTTGGATTGACGAATATCCAGTCTGCCGTATTGGGCAATCACCGGAATGTCGCTTTCCAACATCATGGCGTATTGTTCGCCGGCGTTCGGCACACCGCCTAAGAAATCGCATTTTTCGGTGGCGCGTAAGCCTTTGACACGGTTGGGCTCCACCACAATATCTTCCGCCCAGGTGGGTTCACGGTCTGTCCAGAAGATGCACAGTTTCACGTGAGCCGGTTTGTTGTTCGGATTCAAAATGATGATGGATTCATGACCGTATACTTCCGGGTCATCCCCCATGGGAGGCAACTCGCCGTCCGGAAAATACCACTTTTTCTTTCCGTCCATTGTTTTCTCCTTTCCGCAACAAGTGCTTATTCTTTATGTTAACTACATTATACTTGACTTTTCCAAATTTGAATAGTACAATGTACTTGAAAAGTAGCATTTTTTAGTCAAAATGAAAGGTTTCCTCACAAGAAAGGCGGGAAAAATCAATAATGAATCTCTTTTTTGAACTAAATGAAATCCAAGGGATTTTTAAAGATATTTATCAGATTACCGGGCACCAATGCGCTATTTTTGACCCGGAATTTAATAATTTATTGCGGTATCCGGCACAAGCCAATTCGTTTTGTCAGCATATTCAGTCCACCGCGGTGGGAAAAGCGAAGTGCGACGAGTGCGATGTATATGGGTTTCGACAAGCAAAGGAGACAAGGAAACCGAGTGTTTACCAATGCCATGCCGGTTTGATTGAGGTGTGCGTGCCGATTTTATCCGGTCAACGCAACGATGAGTTGATGGGCTATGTGATGATGGGTCACTTGTTGGATGACCAAATTTCGCTCGGATCACAATGGAACACGGTGTATGAAAATTGTCGGCATTTTATTACGGACATGTCGGTGCTGAATCACCAATTCTTCCAACTGATTCCAACATCCCGTGCCAGCGTGGCAGCGTTGTGTCATGTTCTGCAAATCTGCATCGAGCATTTGTTGTTGCAAAAACTCATCCAGCGTAACCGTGATGATTTATGGCAACGGGCACAAGCATATATTGACGAAAATTTGCGAGAGAAATTATTGCTAAGCGATATTGCACAAGCGTTATCGGTCAGTGTTTCCACCTTAAATCGCTGTGCGGAGAAAAATGTTAACATGTCCATCGGGCAGTTTGTGTTACAAAAACGCATTCTGTTGGCGTGCAAGTATTTGAAAGACCCCAAATACAGTATTTCGGAAATTGCGGGCAACTGTGGGATTTCCGATTACAACTATTTTTCCCGCGTATTTAAACTAAAAACCGGCATGACCCCGCGGGGATATCGCCGTGCGTTTTTGGAAAGCGGAAAAGTGCCGGAAGTGGTGACTTCCGCCTTGGAAAAGGTGTTGGAGGTTACCGGTTAGGCCAACGATAAATTGACGTGTTGTCCGGCACAAGACATTGCTGGGGATAAAATAAAGCGGTTCGCAGAAACTCTGCGAACCGCTTTTTGTGGGTTTAATTAGTTACATTCCGGAGTGAGGGGGCCGGCGAGTTCTTTTAAGTAGAACAGTTTACCCGGCAAGGTGGGAATGTAGGTAGAAGTGAAGGACGTATCGGGGCCGTAGTGTAAGGTGATGAGGAAGCTCATACCTTGCCAGCTCATGCCGCGACCTAACATACCGTCGGCACCGCCGATAGCGTAGTCGGCTTGGAACATGAGGCCGGGGCCCATGGTGTTGGCAAAGCAAGGCACCAAGGTAGTACGGCTCTTGAAGCTGGTGATAGCGTTTTGCTCAATCGTCATGGGAGTGAGTTTAGCACCCAAGCGATAGGGAGCGGCTTTCCATTCGGCTTCGGTAGCGTAATCTTCGGCAAACGTCGGTTCCCAGAACGCAATGTGGCAAGCACGACCGATACCGTACACCAACACGAGTTTTGCACCCTCGGCTTTGAGATCGGCAATCTTTTCGGGGTAGGTGGGCAAGTTTTCTTTGGTAGCAAAGTTGCGTTGTGCAGGGGGAACGGTGAGGTCACCGAGTTTATCAAAGAATGCTTGTTTCATGCTGTATTCGAAAGAAGCGGAGTTATCGGAAGGCAAGGTGTTACCGTCGATATCCGACCATTCGTCCATGTTAAAGGTGTAAACATGGTCACAGCAGACTTTCCAGTTGGTTAAGAAGTAGGAAGCCCAGCGATACATACCCATCGGGCCGACAGGCAAAATCATGGCGAGTTTTTCGCCGGCTTCACGGGCGTTGCGGATAGCCATGGCGATTTCGTGACCCATGAAGGTGTCGAAATCCGACAAGCTTTCGCAAGCAATGGGGGTGAAGTCTTTGTTCCAGAAATCTTCACGAGCGACGCCTTTTTCGCAGCAGGCATCAATTTTTTCCATGTCCCAGCCGTTGGGGAAGAAGTTTTCCATATCGGAGCCTTTGACAG
>JAGBSU010000232.1 GCA_017631705.1 Clostridia bacterium
ACTGTATTTCGCCTTGAATAGGTAACATAACTCTTTGATTTCCAAAGGTTAAGTTACGAAAAATCGAGGAAATATCCAAATAAATTGAACATTTCCTCGATTAATTTAGGAAGCCTCTAAAGGGACTTTTTCAGTGCCCTCTTGCGTGCCGGGCTGTTTTGTCTTCTTGGTATGCTGTGTTGTTTTGTTTTTGTGTGCATGTGCATGCATATATGCACAAAAAAAGCCGACGCAATCTGCATCGGCTTTGGGTGGAAGATGGGATTCGAACCCACGACCCCTAGTGCCACAAACTAGTGCTCTAACCAACTGAGCTACATCCACCATGTACCGCAAAGGAGTATTTCCCGTTTGCGGAGTGCAAAGGTATGCAAAAAAATTAAATAACCATATCTTTTTTTGAAAAAAATAAGGTTTGGACTTTTTGAAATAATTTTAGGGCGATTGTGGTAAATTTTTTGTTATATTTGTTGTCCATTTAATGAAACTATAAAACTCTTCAAAAATAAACCTTTATGGCTCGCGAAATTAAATTCTCTCTCGTGTATCGAGACATGTGGCAATCATCTGGAAAGTATGTTCCGATGGTCCATCAATTGAAGCAAATTGCTCCCGTAATCATTGATATGGGTTGCTTCGACCGCGTTGAAACCAACGGGGGTGCATTTGAACAAGTAAACCTTCTTTTTGGTGAGAACCCGAACAAGGCTGTTCGTGAATGGACCGCTCCCTTTAATAAGGTAGGTATTCAAACACACATGTTGGAACGTGGTTTGAACGCATTGCGTATGTTCCCGGTTCCGGCTGACGTACGTGCGTTGATGTACAAAGTGAAAGCCAAACAAGGTACCAATATTTCTCGTTCATTCTGCGGTTTGAACGACCACCGCAACTTGAAGTTGTCCGTTGAGTTTGCAAAAGCTGGCGGTATGATTTCTCAAGTGGCCCTCAGTATCACCTACTCACCGGTTCACACCGTTGAATATTACATGGATTTGGTAGACAAAGTAGTGGCTTACGGTTGCGACGAAATCTGTTTGAAAGATATGGCTGGTATCGGTCGTCCCGCATTCTTGGGCCGTTTGACCAAAGCTATCAAAACCAAATACCCGCACATCAAAGTACAATACCACGGTCACACCGGTCCCGGTTTCTCACCGGCATCTATGTTGGAAGTAGCTCGCGCTGGTGCTGACTACTTGGACGTAGCAATCGAACCGTTGGCATGGGGTAAAGTTCACCCGGATGTAATCACCATTCGTGAAATGTTGAAAGACGATGGTTTCTTGGTGAAAGACATCAACATGGATGCTTACATGGAAGCTCGTCGTTTGACCCAATCTTTCTGCGACGATTATTTGGGATACTTCATTGATCCGGGTAACGCGCACATGTCATCGTTGTTGGTAGGTTGCGGTCTCCCCGGTGGCATGATGGGTTCTATGATGGCCGACTTGAAAGGTTTCCACGGTGCTATCAACAGCTCATTGCGTAACCAAGGCAAGAAAGAAGTTAGCTTGAATGACTTGACCGTGATGTTGTTCCAAGAAGTTGAGTATGTATGGCCTCGTTTGGGTTATCCTCCGTTGGTAACTCCGTTCAGCCAATATGTGAAGAACACCGCATTGATGAACTTGATGCATACTTTGAAAGGCGAACCTCGCTGGACAACCATTGACAAAGACACTTGGAACATGATTTTGGGTAAAACCGGTCAATTGCCCGGTGAATTGGCTCCTGAAATTATTCAATTGGCAAAAGAAAAAGGTTTGGAATTCTATACCGGCGATCCGCAAGCCGCTTTCCCGGACGAACTCGATCGTTTCCGCAAAGAAATGAAAGAAAACAACTGGGACTTCGGTCAAGACGACGAAGAATTGTTCGAATTTGCAATGCACGAAAGACAATACCGCGACTACAAGAGTGGTATTGCTAAAAAACGTTTCGAGCAAGAATTGGAACAAGCCAAAGAAAAAGCAGGTGCTCCGAAGATCACCGTTCGTCCGGTTGTCGAAATGCCGAAATTTGATGTGGATGCAGTTGTGGCAAAATACCCGAATGCATTGCCGCTCCAAGCTCCGGTGAAAGGTCAATTGATCTGGCAATACGACGTGGCTGATGTTTCTACTGCTCCCAATGTAGGTGAACCTGTTAAAGAAGGTAAGGCTGTATGCTTTGTTCAAGCTTACTACGGCATGGAAGAAGTGAAAGCTCCGAAAGACGGTAAGATCGTTTACATTGCAGCGAAACAAGGTCAACAAGTTGACAAAGGTGAAATCGTTGCTTTTGTAGAATAAGTTACTTACGATAGATAAAATGAGGAGAGGTCAACCCTTGATGTGACCCCCAAAAGTTGGACGGTTTAACATTATTAAGAGGCGTACTTAGATTGGAACAGAGCTCGGTATTGCACCGGGCTCTTTCCTTTTAGCCTCAGTTTGATTCGATCATTATTGTAGTAGCGTATATACTTAA
>JAGBSU010000024.1 GCA_017631705.1 Clostridia bacterium
AAAACCGGCGGCTTCCATGGATGCTATCACTACCGCCAACGGAATTTCCATATCTCGCAATAAGGAAAGCATTTCTGCTTCTTCGAGTTGTTTTTCCAAACAATCGCAAAGCGGTGCTAACACCCGTAACGCTTCGGGTGCTTCCCCGTTTGGCGGTACAATGCCGTATTCCACGGCTAAACGAACCACATCGTACTCCGATGCCAAGGGGTTAAGCAAATAGGCAGCAAGCACCGCATCCATGTACACACCGGCAAGGGTTACCCCGTGTGCCAAACAATGCGCCGCCAAGGCTTTGGTGTTGGCTGTTTTTTTGGAAATATCGGGATTAGCCAGCAGGGCAATGAATCGTGCGTTATCGGCAGGCACCGAAACTACTGTATCGTTTGCTGTCAGCCATGCCGTATCACCCTCCATCCACACAGTCAAGAAATCGGCGGAAAGCACCGTATCAATATCCCCTATAACCAAATTCTTCGGCTGTTCGGCTAATGCTGTCACCGGAGCCTCTACTACCGCGGATAAACCCATTTTTTCCATGAGTTTGAACAGTTCCAGTTTGGTCATCAGCACCGCCAATTCGTGGCTTTGTTGCGGTGCAATCGCATAATGCGATAAATCGGTATCTATCGGTGCCCGGCAACAAATCTCACCCAAACGGCGGCTTAAATACGCACTGTCTTTGCCTTCTTCGAGCTTACGACGCAGCGTTTCCCGCAGTTCGTCTAAATGTGCATATACACCGTCCACGGTTTCATATTGATGCAACAAATCCAACGCTGTTTTTTCTCCCACACCGGGAACACCGGGAATGTTATCGCTGGAATCACCCATGAGCGCTTTTAAATCAATCAATTGTGTGGGGGTCAGTCCGTATTTTTCAAACACCGCCGGTGGGTCAAACACCACCGTTTCCGGTTTTCCCATACGGGTGGTGGCAAGCAAGACCGTAACATCCTCGTTTACCAGTTGCAACGAATCACGGTCACCGGTCGCCACAAAGCACGGCACATGCTGACGGCGCGCCTGTGCCGACAGCGTACCCAAAATATCATCGGCCTCGTAGCCGTCCCTTTCCACCACATGACAGCCCATCAAGGTAAGCAATTCTTTGATAATCGGCAGTTGTTGTGCCAACTCCTCCGGCATACCCTTGCGCCCTGCCTTGTAAGCGGCGTACCATTCATGGCGGAAAGTCGGCGCTTTACGGTCAAAAGCCACCGCGACGGCATCGGCTTCGGTTTGCTCCGATAACCGAAAATATATATTCAAAAAACCGACTAATGCATTAGTCGGTATGCCGTCGTGCGTGGTCAGTACCTTAATACCGTAAAACGCCCGATTTAGAATACTGTTACCGTCAATCACCAGCAATCGCATAGCGGTCTGCCTCTCTTTTTTTAAAATAATACCCCGCTTGATGGGCAAGCGGGGCACGAAATTTACGCTTTGTCGGCACTACCCAACACATTTTGGATTTTGTGTTTCACAACCGCAGTAATGCAGTCGCGACCATCTGCTAAATATTGGCGTGGGTCAAAGTGTGTGGGGTTTTCTGCCAAATGACGGCGCACACCGGCGGTAAGCGCCAAACGCAAGTCGGAATCCACATTGATTTTGCAAACTGCCATAGAAGCGGCTTTGCGCAGCATATCCTCGGGAATGCCGATAGCATTAGCCATTTGACCGCCATTTTCGTTGACAATCGACACATACTCCGGCATCACCGAAGAAGCACCGTGCAGTACAATTGGGAAACCGGGTAGACGGTCCATTACTTCTTGCAAGATATCGAAACGGAGTTGCGGCTTTTGACCGGGCTTAAATTTAAATGCACCATGGCTGGTACCAATGGCAATTGCCAACGAATCCACACCGGTACGCGTAACAAAATCTTGCACTTGGTCGGGATCGGTGTAATTGGCTTTATCGGCCTCTACGCTGACTTCATCCTCCACACCGGCCAATTGACCGAGTTCACCCTCTACGGTAACACCGCGTGCATGAGCATATTCCACCACTTTGCGAGTGACTTCAATATTTTCCTCATACGGTAAATGCGAGCCATCAATCATCACCGATGTAAAACCGCCGTCGATGCAGTCCTTGCACAGTTCAAAGTTGGCACCGTGGTCAAGATGCAACGCAATCGGCAAGCCGGTTTCTTCCGCCGCTGCCTGTACCATGTGAAGCAAATAGCCGTGGTGAGCATATTTACGTGCCGAACCGGACACTTGCAAAATCACCGGCGAGTTTAATTCCTTGCACGCAGCGACAATTCCGTGGATAATCTCCATGTTATTAATATTGAAAGCGCCAATAGCATAGCCGCCTTCATACGCTTTTTTGAACATTTCCTTTGTATTGACGAGGAGCATAATAGTGACCTCCTAATAGTTGTTATTATATAGTATACACCAATTTTTATCATATGAAAAGGGGCTTTGTTAAAAAAAGACATGTTTTTGAAAAAAACTTGTTTCATAAACGGTTTTTTGCTATACTGTATAGGAAAGGATGTGAGTTTTTTGCGTGCCGATATTACCAATATTCCGATTAGCGAGGTCTTTGAGCCAAAAGAGGGATGCCCGATTTGTCGTATGCGCAATATGTTGGAAAAACGCATGGCAGAATACATTACCGGTGCCGCCATGATGGAACCGGATGTACGGATAGAAACCAATCGGTTAGGCTTTTGCATTGACCATTTTCGCGATATTATGAAACAGCGTAACCGGTTAGGTGTCGCACTCATTTTGGAAAGCCATTTAGCAGAAATCGAACAAGATGTTTTTCAAGGTGTTCCTATTTTCGGTAAGAGTGGCAAAAAGCAAGCCAAAGATGCCGAGAAACAACAAAAAACTTGTTTTATTTGTCAGCAGGTCGATTGGGCGATGGAACGAATGTTAGCTACCGTTTGCCGTTTATGGGAAAACGAGGATGACTTCCGTCAGTTATTTAGCGAACAAGAAGCCTTGTGCCTCCCCCACTTCTCGTTATTGGTTCAAACCGCCGAAACCGCTATAAACAAGAAGCATATCGGCGACTTTTCCAAGGCAGCCTCTGCACTTTCCAAGCAGTACATGACCACCCTTCAAGAAGATATTTCTCACTTTTGCAAAATGTTCGATTATCGCAACAGCGGCGAAGATGCCGATTGGGGAAATTCCCGCGATGCCGTCGAACGTGCGGTGTGGTTTTTAACCAGTCGTCAACCGTAAAAAGAATTCAACAATTCGTATGCAAATTTTTTTAAAAATCGGAATATTTTTTATTTTTTCGACGGGTTATGACGCAAAAAAGGCATGAAATGCAAGGGTTTTTTCACATTTTCAACAGGGTTTTCCACAATCGGTCGAAAAATATTATTTTACAAAGAGTTATATTCCCTTTCCAAACACACTTTTTTAGCATAAATTTTCGATAATTTCCCATACTCAAAATCAGAAAAGGAGTGTGTTTATGATTAAAGGAATCAGCCGTCAAATTGTGGAAGTAACCGACACCAAAAGCCCGTATTTCGAACGCGTGTTTTTGGTAGTGCGGCACCAATGCACCGATTATCCGTCAGCATTGTTAGACAAAGAGGCGCACACCTTGCTTTCTGCCGAAAACAGCTACAGCGGCCTGAAAAAGGCTCGTCGTTTACACCGCTTCAAGCAAGTTGCTTGGTTAGCATTAGGTATCAGCCTAGGCCTTTGTTTGTCTCTGTTTTTAACAAAGCTCTCATAAAAAAAGCAGCTGTAAAAAACACGATGTTTTTTACAGCTGTTTTTTTACTTGGTCATAAACAATACACCGAGCGTGTTCGGACCGCAATGAGCCGAAATGGTACAACCGGCACGTGTGATGAAAATCTCATCAAACAGATTATACGATTCCACCGCTTCTTTTACCAAATTTAGGCGTTCTTCAGAAATGCCCGAATGAGTGATAAACACACGGTTGCGGCGAATATCCGTCCGCCCCTCCAGTTTATCCTGTACGTATTGCTGTAACGATTTTTCCAGCGAACCACGGTATTTTTTACCAACATCCATTTTACCGCAAGCAGCGGTATCCACTTCAATGCAAGGTTTTAACTGTAACAAGTTGGCACCCAACATCGCCAGTGCCGAACAGCGTCCGCCTTTGTGCAAAAATTCCAAGGTATCAACCACAAAACTGGCATGGCTTTTCGATACCAACGCTTGCACTTCTTCGGCCACTTGCGCTGCAGGCATACCTGCAGCGATACGGTCAGCCGCTTCCAATACCAACAAACCGCTACCGGTAGATAAGTTGCAACTATCCACCACGTAAACACCGTCACACTCCGCAGCCGCCATACGGCAGTTGGTGTGCGAAACCGAAAGTGCCGAACCCAAACTGATATAGACAATTTCATAACCGTCATCCAGATACGGTTTAAAGAACTCCATATACTCCGCCGCATTAGCTGCTGCGGTTTTCGGAAGTACCTTCTTTTGAGCATACACGGCGTAAATATCGTCTGGCATCATGTTAACACCGTCGTCATATACCTTATCTTCCAATACCACGTGAAGTGGACAAGTCACCACGTGAAACCGTTCTTTCAGTTGGGGGCTTAAATCACACGTGCTGTCCGCACATAACATAACAGGCTTACTCAAAACAATTCCTCCTATTTTGTCAGCAGAACTTAATGGTATCGTACCACATTTTCTTCCAAAATTCAAGTTTTTCTACTAAAGAATACATCCGTTCGGTATACTACGCAACACGACTGCTGCTAATTATAGCAAATTATTTTAATTTCGTCAAATTAGGATGAAACCAACCAACTTTTTCCAGTAGCATAGTCGATTTCTACGCCCGGCTGACTATTATACGCATACACGTTAAAACAAACACCCGCACCGTTATCTTCCACTGACTTTGCCTCCATTTGCACACCGCTTGCAATTAAATTATCCCCTTCAAACCACGGTGTCACACGATAGATAACATGATTTTCGGTTTCTTTAACATACTCGGCAATTTGATTTTCAAAAGGTAGCATCCCCTCAATATTGAGGAACCGCGTACCAGTAATCAAATTGTTGACATTTGAATTTTCACCTGTCAACTGATATCCGATAAGGTGACAGCGATTATATAAGTATTGCCCATCAACACAATCGTATCTTACCGTATGCCAACCGGACGGTTTGATTTGACCGATACTCCCTCTCTCCTCGGTTGGCATGATATCCACACCGACGCACGCCATCGTGACCCCACAGCGTCCCAACGCATCCAGCGGTGTATATCGTTCATAGGAGGTTGTCACCATATCCGCTTGTGTAAAATTCGGTTGATTACCATCCACTTGCACGTATGCCGTTTTACCGTCAAAGGGCGAAATATTGTCCAAAGAAATCGCCGGTAACGGCTTTAAGGACTGCACGTACCACGAAACAATCAACACCACCGCCGCAATAACCACGGCATATATCTTCCGCTTTTGTTTTTGTTTCACACCCATACCCCTATTACTTTTCTGTTATCTACCATATAATATAACAATTTTCGCAAAAATACAACAACAATGTCCATAAGGACTCAAAGTCCGTAAGATGAGATTTTAAAGAGCGAATTTTGAAAATTTAATCACAAACACGTAAAAGGGTTGCTCAGTCGCGTCAAAAATGGTACAATAACATCATCAAAATTTGAAGGAGTTATTATGCCTTTTTTACCAATTAACCGACACGAAATGCAAGCCGCCGGCATTGCACAGCCAGATATTGTTTTGGTAACGGGAGACGCCTATGTGGACCACCCCAGTTTTGGCTCCGCCATTATTTCGCGTGTGCTGGAAGCGGCGGGGTTTTCCGTTTGTATTCTTTCTCAACCGAAAAGCGATGCCGATTTCAAAGAATTCGGCAGACCTCGTCTTGCCTTTTTTGTGAATGCAGGTAATATTGACTCCATGGTGGCACATTACACCGCTGCCAAGAAAAAACGCAGCGACGATGCCTATACCGCCGGCGGCAAAGCAGGGGCACGTCCCGATCGCGCGGTAATCGTCTACTGTCAAAAAATTCGTCAATTATACGGCGATATTCCCCTTGCTATCGGCGGTTTGGAAGCATCGCTACGCCGTTTTGCACATTATGATTATTGGGACGACCGTGTACGCCCTTCTATTCTCATCGATTCAGATGCTGACCTATTAATGTTTGGCATGGGCGAAAAACACGCGGTTGAAATTGCCACGCGGTTGTAAAACGGTGAATCGGTATCCACCATGACCGATATTCTCGGTACTTGCTACAAAGTGCCAACCAAAGAGTATCAATGGCGCTCGGCGG
The DNA here is from genome assembly GCA_017631705.1 of Clostridia bacterium. Taxonomy (GTDB): domain Bacteria; phylum Bacillota; class Clostridia; order Oscillospirales; family Acutalibacteraceae; genus RGIG3009. The sequence goes on from JAGBSU010000024.1 coordinate 6,318, forward strand.
TGGAATGTCCCTCGTACGATCTTGTCAAAGAGCCGAGCGAAGGCGGCAAGAAACAATATGCGATTGCCACCAAAATTCAACAACAAGAGCAAGATGCGGTAATCGGCAAAACCATTATCCAAAAGCACGGTAGCTATATCGTGGTGCAAAACCCACCGATGCCGCCCTTATCCACGGAAGAATTGGACCATATCTATGAGCTTCCTTTTATGCGTAATTATCATCCCTCGTACGAATCGCTCGGTGGCGTACCCGGCATAGAAGAAGTGAAATTTTCGCTTGCACACAATCGCGGTTGCTTCGGCGCGTGTAACTTTTGTTCCATTGCGTACCACCAAGGCAGACAGGTAACCACGCGCAGTCACGAATCGGTTCTCCGTGAAGCAAAACAATTAACCGAATTGCCCGATTTTAAGGGATATATCCACGATGTGGGCGGTCCTACCGCTAATTTTCGTTTCCCGTCTTGCAAAAAGCAAGAAACCCAAGGCATGTGCAAAAACCGCAAATGCTTGGCGCCGAAAATTTGCCCTCAGGTTCATGTGGACCATTCAGATTATCTTAAACTGCTTTCTGCCATTCGCAAACTTCCCAAAATCAAAAAGGTGTTTATTCGTTCGGGCATTCGTTTTGATTATTTGATAGCCGATCCCAACGATACCTTTTTCAAAGAACTTGTCCGTCATCACGTCAGCGGTCAACTGAAGGTGGCGCCCGAGCATTGTTCGGCGGCAGTGCTTGCCGCTATGGGAAAACCTGAAATCGAAACCTATTTACAATTCAAAAAACGGTTTTATGAGCTCACCAAAAGCGAGGATAAAGAACAGTTTTTGGTGCCGTATTTGATGTCGTCACATCCTGGAAGCACCCCAAAAGATGCCGTTGAGTTGGCCGTATTCCTCAAGCGAGAAGGGTTACGTCCCGAACAGGTGCAGGATTTTTATCCAACCCCCGGCACGGTTTCTACCTGC
>JAGBSU010000025.1 GCA_017631705.1 Clostridia bacterium
ATTGCATTATAGTACCGGTATGATAACCGCCGTGGTACTGCTTGGCATTCTTACGTTGGCTATTTTTATTTTTGTGTTGCTGTATTGGATTGTAGGAAAAGCCATATGGATGGTGTTTGTAGCAGCCGCACCGGTCGCGTTGATTACGTTATTGGTGCTTAACAGCGTATGGCACAAAGTGGAATACCACCCGACCGTGGTATCGCTATTGATACTGGGACTTTTTGCGATGGTATACTACATTCTTCACGTGTATTGCAACATGCCACATCCGTGGGAACTGGTATTCATTTGGATGCCTACACAGCTTTTGGTACTGTTTAGTTTCAACATTCGTCGAAAGAAATAACAATAGGTAAGCAAAGAACCGCAAAGAAGCATCTTCTTTGCGGTTCTTTTTAAGTATTCTTTAAGAGTAATTGTTGCAGGCAAAAAACGGCATGTAGTCCTTGCTTCGTCAAACAAGAAAGAGCCGGCATCTGTTTTATTTCACAAAGCCGTCGTTCAGCGAGTGCAAGAAGTGCCACGATGTTTGGTGAACGATGCTGTAAGGCATGAGCACAATCAGAAAGAGCACGACAAGCTGCTGCTCCTTGAGAATCAAATGTTTTTGTCAACGCGAGGTCTTGTGCCGCTTCCCATACGTTTTCGCAAGCGTGTCGCCATGACCAAATATCTTCTCGGTTATAGGGGGTAATAAAGGCTTTTTGCAACAGTACAAACGCGGTTTGACCGGCAATGCTTGCCGCTAAACGACGTGTTGTGATTTCTTCCGAGGTAATCGTACGGCCTTCCAACCAGAAACTTGCATCTTCCAACACTTGCCCACAGCGGATAAAAATATCTTCGGCAATTCCCACTTCAATTCACTCCTTATATGGCACTATCACTATCATATCAAGCCGCTGTAGTTTTTATGACATATTTTATGGGACGAGCATACATTGAAAATAAAGAGCAGTGATTAAATGGCTTGTGTGTGGGCAAAATAAAGATGCAAGGAGGTAAAGTAGGATGATGAATATTCGTCGAGGAGATATTTATTATGCGGATTTGAGTCCGGTTGTCGGCTCGGAACAAGGCGGAACGAGACCGGTACTGATTGTGCAAAACGATGTAGGCAATCGATTTAGTCCCACTGTCATCGCGGCGGCAATTACCAGCCAAAAAGAGAAGGCCAAATTACCCACGCATATTCAGGTAAATTCTATCGGCAGCGGATTGAGCAAGGACTCCATTGTTTTGTTGGAGCAAATCCGCACCTTGGATAAAAAGCGTTTGCGGGAACATATGGGACGGTTGGACGAGCCTTCCATGAATCGCATTAACCAAGCGTTGCAAATCAGTTTCGGGTTAGGGGAATAATAGTTAACAAGCCGAGCAACATATTGTTGCTCGGCTTGTTGTTTGTTAAATTATATTCTTGCGATACCTGTTTCTTTGGCAACCTTGATAACTGCCTCGGCAACGGACTGGGCCACGCGTTTATCGAGTGCGGGGGCGATGATGTTTTCTTCGGTGATTTCATCATCGGGAATCAATGCTGCCAACGCATACGAAGTAGCGACTTTCATTTCTTCGCTGATGCAAGAAGCACGGCAATCCAGCGCACCGCGAAAAATACCGGGGAAAGCCAACACGTTGTTAATTTGGTTGGGGAAGTCCGAACGACCGGTTCCCACCACGCGTGCACCGGCTTTTTTGGCGACGTCGGGCATGATTTCGGGATTCGGGTTCGCCATGGGGAAGAGGATGCTGTCGTTTGCCATGCTCTTAACCATGTCTTCGTTCACCAAGTTGGGAGCCGAAACACCGATAAATACGTCGGCACCGCACAACGCATCGGCTAACGTACCGGTTTTGTGTTCCAAGTTGGTGATTTCGGCAATCGCTTCTTGTGCGGGGTTGTTGCTGGCATCGCCTTTGCAAATGATACCGA
>JAGBSU010000026.1 GCA_017631705.1 Clostridia bacterium
CCGGAGAAGTATTTTTCCATCAATTCCTCGCTGGTTTCCGCCACCGCCTCATAGATGGCGGTACGCAAGCCTTCTAAGCGATGCCCCATATCCGGCAAGGGACATTCGATGGCTTTTCCGTTCTCGTATTTATAGGCTTTATATTCCAAAATATTAACATAGCAAACCACTTTATGGTTTTCTACATACGGCACCACCAAGGGACATACCGACGGGCCTACTTTTATTTTTAGTTCCTCAAAAACTTTATAAAAATCAGCATGTTCACTATCCATCTTATTGACGAATAAGAGTTGTGCAATTCCTTTTTTGCGAGCCGCTTTTAGCGCTTTTTGTGCACCGACGGTAACACCGCTTTTACCGGAAATCACAACAACAGCACTACCCGCCGCACGAATACCTTCGCTCATGCCACCGGCAAAGTCAAAAGAACCGGGAGTATCCAGCAAGTTGATTTTGACATCTTTCCATTCCACAGGTAATAACGATAAAGAAACCGAAACATGGCGTTTGATTTCCTCAGCATCAAAATCACAAATAGTGTTGCCGTCTGCCACTTTTCCCAAGCGATCGGTCAACCCCGTGGTAAAAGCAACCGCTTCTGCCAACGAAGTTTTACCCGAGCCGGCATGACCGACCAAGGCAACATTACGAATATGTTTTGCCGTATACTGTTTCAAGACAATTTCCCCTTTCCGGATATTCGAGCGACTCGAATCGACATCTTTTGAGCAAAATTACACAAAAACATTTTACATGTAATATTGTTCTTTGATAATTATAGCCTATAATTTTGGAAATTTCAACCGTATTTACAAAAAAAGTGTAAAAAAACACTCTCTGCATAAAACGCAAGAGAGTGTTTTGGTTGCAAATGAGAAAATCAGCGTCGCGAAACCAACAACGATATCGCACCGGTGACAGCTAAAGCAATTATCAAAAGTTCTAAAGCATAGAGAGGTGACAGCATCACACCGCCAAATAAAGCCAAACCACCGACAATCAGCAAGGCTGCAAGACCGACAATCGTTTGCAAAATCGTAAACACACGGATGCCAACACGCAACGACGTGCAATACGAAATGGCTTTTACCATACCGCCGACTCCGTCAAAAGAAACAATACTTGCTGTTTCTTCGGCACTCACACCGGCGGTTAATATTTCATAAGAACGGCCGGCAGGTGCTCCCAACAGTTCGATGTAGAAGCCTTCAACATCAAACACGGAAGCAACTAATTTTTCCGTGATATTAGGGTCACAGGTACGAATCAACAAGGTTACGCGATTGGCCGTTACATCTTTTAATATTTGTTTTACTGATTCATCGGCTTTGTAACTCACCACAAACATCGCCGATAATTCACCTGCGATAGAAAGGTAAACCAATTGTCTACCATCTTTGGCGTAACGATCCTCGTAATCTTTTGAGGGGATGTAAATACCGTGATTATCCAACAAACGGCGGTTGCCAATTAAAACACGACGGCCGCTCACCCAACCGGATAATCCCATATCCTGTTCATAAACCAAGGTGTCCACTTCGTGCAGCATGTCCACCTTATTTAAAATCATACGGCGGAACACATGAGATAACGGCCCTCCGGCACGAATGGATACCGATGCAGCATCTAAAATCGCCTCATCAATGCGTGTTCCGGAAAATGTTTTAATGCCGTGTAACAGCACACTGCTTTCGGGAAACAAATCGGTAGCATCCACCGCCACAGCGTGCACGGAACCGTATTTTTGAATCGCATCGTATCCCATGACTGCCGTTTTTTTCTTCTGTAATTTTAGCGATATGGCTGTAAAAGCAGATTGCTTAAAAACCAGCAGAAGAATCGGCATAGAAACACACACCATCAAACAGAACAAGGTGATGGCAAAAATCCAAGAAGGCAAACCGTTAACAAGCAAATAAACAACAGCAAGAACCGCCGACAAAGATAACGAAAGCGGTAAATACCATTTCATCCAACGATTGCACAGCGAGGAATCCTCCGTGCTCTTGAAAAAGCCCGTCACAAAATCGGTCTTACGGAAATACGCGACATGAGGAACACCCAAAGCCACCGCCGGACGACCGATTTCTTCTGCCAAACTCGGTTCATCTATACTTTTGGAAACTAACTTTTCACCAACCACCGATGCCGCCGAAAAATTACGAGAAATTTGACTGCATGACAAACAACGGCAAAGCTGTAACATCAACAACGAAAAACCGGTTAATGTCGTCAATAAGGGCGAGGTACAGTCCGCAATACCGGAGGTGTTAAAGAACTGTAACACCGTATGCAACAAGGTCAGCACCGTCGCCAATGCAATACCGCTTTCCACCGATACGCGTCCGGAAAACAATTTAGAAAATCCGCCCTTTAACATCGGGAAGCTGATAGTGCACAAACAAATAAACAAAATCAACTGTATGAGCAAATACGAGGTGGGATTGACAGCAACGCCCGGCAAAGCAGAGGAAACCAAAGCCGAAATGAACAATACCATTTCCACAACCGCGGACACCAATAACGACAGTCGTGCACGGTGACGATGATGTCTCAACTTCTTTTGAATATCTGCCACCTGCTCATAGTCTGTAAATTCATCGTCTTTCACAGGCTCGTCGGCGAGCAATTGTTCTTCTGCCTCACCGATATCCTCACAAGAAAGTTCTTGGTCTTTGGCTTGTGCCAACTCCTTTTCATGTTGCTCACGACGCTGAGAAAAATCTTGAATTTTCTCTTGGCGAACACGCAACAATGCTGCCGCTTCATCTTCTTCATCAGAAGCAACCGTTTCACTTGCTTCGAAACCGTCTAGTTGCAACTGCGTAATCGGTGAACCTTCTTGCTCTTTTTCGGTTTCATCCGTTTCTATTATTTTGGTGTCTTGTGACACGGAAATCTCGCAAGTATCTCCCAACGGTTCGCCATCTGCTATTTTAATCATTTCACCGGATTCATTTTTAAAAGTAGCAGGACTTTCAATTAAGAACCGTGGTTCCTCACGCGGTTCTTTTCGACGATGAAAAAATCCCGCTTTCTTCTTTTTAACCGGCAGTTCCTCTTCCATTTCAAATTCCGGCTCTACCGCCAGCACCGAAGGAAACTCCGTCGTTGTGCTTTGCTCTTCCTCCACCGAAATCTCCGGTTTGCTCATTTGGGCATCTTTATTTTTTTTCATATTTCGCCCCTCCTATTTTTGAAGATTCAGCCGTTGCCGAACCACTTCATACATCATAATACCGCCTGCCACCGATGCATTCAAAGAATTGATGTGCCCTTGCATCGGCAATGAAACAATACCGTCGCATTGCTCTTTGACCAAACGGCTCATACCGTGCCCCTCCGAGCCGACCACCAAAACAATCGGACCGGTTAAATCGGTTTGACACCACGAGGTGCCATCCATATCCAACCCATACACCCAAAGGCCTTTCTTTTTGAGTTGTTTGAGGGTATCGGTAATGTTGGCTACACGGACCACCGGCACATATTCCACCGCACCTGCCGAGGTTTTATACACCGTAGATGTCAAACCAACCGCACGCCGTTTCGGAATAATTACACCGTGACAGCCGGCCGCTTCCGCACTACGCAAAACAGCGCCTAAATTGTGAGCATCTTCCAGTTCGTCGCACACGATGATGAACGGAGGTTGACCGGAAGCTTCCGCTTTTTCAAAAACATCCTCCATGGAGGCATATTCCTTACACGCCGCAAAAGCCATCACGCCTTGATGGTTGTTGCCACCCAAGGAATTCAGTTTATGGATATCCGTTTCTTTAATCGGAATACCGTTTTCACGGCAGAGGGCGCGAACAACACCGATACTGCCGTTGCGTTCTCCTTTAGCTATCCATACGCTATCCAAACTACGTCCGGAACGAAGTGCTTCCAATACAGCATTTCGACCGATGATACAGTCGGATGCCGCACGGCGTTCTCCGGAAAGCGATTGCTCCATCGTTTCAAAACCTCACAATTCCCCAATATAGAATCATTATAACACAGTTTTTACAAAAAAGAAAGTATTTGTTTTCATCTTCCCGACTTTTTTTGAACTGGACATCACAGCCTTTTTATGGTAGACTATAAAAAACAAGGGGGTCTTGCTGTGAACATTGCTGTTATTACCGGTGCCTCTTCCGGGTTGGGCATGGAGTATGCCCGTCAAGTGGCAACGCTATCAGAGATTGAGGAAATTTGGTTGATTGCCCGTTCTACGGAAAAACTCAACCAATTGGCATATTCTCTATCGGGCAAAGCGTGTCGTTGCCTCACCTTAGATTTGCAAAAGGCAGAATGCTACGAGGAATATCAAAAACAACTAACCGCCGCCAAACCGAACATTCGGTTGTTAATCAACAATGCCGGTTTTGGAAAAATCGGTAAAGTTTTCGACGCTGACTCTGCCGAGCAAGCAGGCATGATAGATGTTAATTGTCGTGCACTGACCGTCATCACAACGCTATCGCTCCCCTACATGTCGAAAGGCAGTGGGATACTAAACGTTTCTTCCATCGCCTCCTTTGCCCCCACACCGCGTATGACGGTATATTCCGCCACCAAGGCTTATGTTGCTGCTTTTTCCAAGGCGTTGCGTGAGGAATTGCGTTCTCGTAAAATACAAGTGCTTACGGTATGCCCCGGCCCCATGGCAACACCGTTTTTGGAAACGGCGAATATTATCGGTTCACATTCGCCCGCTTTTGAGAACTTGCCCTATTGCCAACCGCAACAAGTTGCAACTCGCTCATTGCACCGTTTGCTTCGCGGAAAAGGATTTTATACCAACCGCTTTATTTACAAATTTTATCGTGTCATTGCCAAAATATTTCCGCACAACTGGGTAATGAAATTCAGTAAGACATAAAAAACACGCTGTGATGATTATCACAGCGTGTTTTTTTGCCCTTCTTACCGACCGTTTGACACGGGTTCCGAGAGCAGGTTATTTCGAAGGTACCGTCACCGTTTCACCTTGTAACAATGTCAACGGGTCTAAATATTTGTCGTTAATCAAAATTTCTAAGTGAATATGCGGTGTGTCGCTAATTTCCGACGGAATACCGGACACTTTACCAATAACAGAGCCTGCTTTGACAG
>JAGBSU010000027.1 GCA_017631705.1 Clostridia bacterium
AGGGATTCGAACCCCCGGCCTTTGGAATCGGAATCCACTGCGATATCCAGCTTCGCCACGGGCGGATTTCGAAGTACTGCTTATTGTACACTCTTTTCGCCCGTTTTGCAAGACTTATTTTTCTTTTTTTAGCATGCCTTGATAGTTTGCCCTAATACCGTAAAATCGGTTTCAATGCGTTTTTCGCATTGTAACGGCGAATATACCCAACGGTCAATATGCCCTTCGGTAATAAAATACCGCGGAGGCGGCGGTAACTCCACCGTATCCTGTGAATCAATTAACACCAATTTAAGTTTCATTTTATCCGGTAAAATATTTTTAATATATACGCCAGCATGCTGTCCCACACGAACACCCATACGCGGCTCTGCCAACCCTGCCAAATTGGGTGTTAATTCCACAAACACACCGTAATCCTCTACCGAACGCACAATCCCTGCCACCGTTTCTCCTTGTTCAAACAAGGCGGCATTTTGTTCCCATGTGCCTAACAATTCCCTTTGTGATAAGCAAACACGGCGATTATCCAACGATGTCACCACCGCGTAAATATCCATGCCCACATACAATCGGTCGGAAGGATGTGCAATACGACTGACCGATAACGCGGCAATCGGCAAGAGTGCCGGAATCCCACACCCGACATCGCAAAAAGCACCAAAACTTTCCAACCGCGTTACCCGTGCCTCCACCACATCTCACGGTTTTAGGCTCGCCAAATACTCGTGTCGACATTTTTCCTGTGCCGCCCGACGCGAGCATATTGCCCGTCGCTTCCCGTCGGGTGTGTAGTCAAATCCTGTTATCAAAAAACTGACCGGTTTACTCACACGGGAAATCAAGGCAATATCGCGTGTTGTTCCCTCTAAAATCCCTTCAGCTCCTTCCTCTCGTGGAATAATCCCCTCCATACACGGTAGTTCTACATGTAAATTGTGCTCGCTGTCACATAGGACCGCGCGGGCTTCCACTACCGCTTGTTCCATAGCGGCTTCAGCCAAAGCCCCCGCCGTCTGTGTTAAACGACGATTGGCCGCAGTGTTAAGCAGAACACCCTCCGGGAAAAATTTTTGCATTTCACCATCATTCCTTTTCTACTGTTTTTTCATTCCGTTCGCCACGCGAATCGAATACTTCATATATATGCGCTTTTTGTCGCGTTCATGCTGTATAAAAAACAAAACAGACAAATTTGGGAGCGAAATGATACTTTTACTTTTGTTGCAATGCTGTTACAATGAAATCATAGCATAGTAAAAAGGAGTGTTTTGTAGAATGAAGGCACATGAATTAACAATTTCCATAAAAAATTTACCGGTGTAGGATAGCAAAATTGCCACCATCTTTCCCCAATTGTAAAAATTCTCCTTTCCCCTTTATTGCCGTATTGTTTTTAACAATACGGTGATTTTTTTGTTTTCCCCTCTTTTACTTTTTAATATTATCTGTTATACTATACAATAAGGTGACACGCCTCACCAATGAAAAATTTCCGTTTGCCGTCGCCTTGCCGCTTGAAATCCAAAAGGATATCAGCGCTTCGCGGCATAGGCGAGACAAAAATTTTTGTATTGGTAAGGGAAAAAGCGTTTTTGCCGCCGAATTTTTCGTGCGGTGAAGCACGAGGATGCGGCAAGGCTGTCGCCTTGCAATGATAACAAACCACAAAGCGCCGAAAATCCGCCGTTTCAGGCGGGTTCAAATGCGTCAGTTGTGGTTAAAGGAAACGGAGTGAGTATAATGTGCGGCTTTTGTGGGTTCACGGGTCAAATCCAAAACCGTGAAGAATTGTTGCAGCACATGGCAGATAAAATTACCCATCGCGGTCCCGATTCGCAAGGTGTCTATACCGACGACCATTTGGCGATGGCGTTCCGCCGTTTGAGCATTATCGACTTAGAAGGCGGTAACCAACCGATTGAAAACGAAGACGGTACCAAAGTGCTGATGTTCAACGGTGAAATTTATAACTACCGTGATTTACAACAACAACTCAAAGCTGCGGGGCACTCCTTTAAAACCAATTCCGATAGTGAAGTCCTGTTGCACGGCTATGAAGAATGGGGCGCCGACTTGCTCACCCGCTTGCGCGGTATGTTCGCCTTTGCCGTGTGGGATAAAACCGAACAATCTCTGTTTTTAGCACGTGACTTTTTCGGCATCAAACCCATGCACTATACACTGCTGCCGGACGGTCGCTTGATTTTCGCTTCGGAAATAAAATGTATTTTAGAGCACCCCGACTATCAAAAAGAATTTAACGAAGCGGCATTGGACAACTACTTGTCTTATCAATATTCTTTGCCGAAAGAAACCTTTTTCAAAAACATCTACTGCTTGCAACCAGCGCACTATCTGTGCTATCAAGACGGCAAGATTACCGAAACACGGTATTGGGAAGCCGCTTTCCATCCCGACGAATCCTTAACCATGGACGAAGCGGTCGACCGTATTGATGCCGTATTCACCGATTCTGTCGAAGCCCATCGCATCAGCGATGTGGAAGTGGGTTGTTTCTTATCCGGCGGCGTGGATTCTTGCTTTGTTGCTTCCTACTTCGGCGGTCAAAAAGCATTCACCGTCGGCTTCGATAACGGCCAACACTATAACGAAACCAACTATGCCGAAGAATTGTCGGCAGCCGTCGGCATTGAACACCACAAGCACATCATTTCCGAGGAAGAATATTGGTCAGCATTACCCGAAGTACAATACATGCTCGACCAACCGCTTGCCGACCCTGCTTGTGTAGCGCTATATTTTGTCTCTAAATTAGCCGCCGAAAAAGTCAAGGTCGTCCTCTCCGGTGAAGGTGCCGATGAATTGTTCGGCGGCTACCGCATCTATCACGAGCCGCTGTCGCTTGCCGGCTATCAACGCCTGCCTCTCTGGCTACGCAAAGCGTTAGCAACGCTGGTACAAGCCGTCCCCTTCTCGTTTAAAGGAAAATCCTTTCTGTTGCGTGGGGCACAAACCTTGGAAGAACGCTTTATCGGCAACGCCTATATGTTCAACAAACGGGAAAAAGCCAAACTCCTCAAAACCATTCCTGCTACCAATCCGGCAGACCACACCAGGGAATGGTATAACCGTTGCTCCGACTTAGACGATGTTACCCGCATGCAGTATTTGGATATCCATCGTTGGATGGTAGGCGACATTCTCCTCAAAGCAGACCGTATGAGTATGGCACATTCGTTGGAACTCCGTGTTCCGTTTTTGGATGTGAAGGTGTTTGAGGTAGCCTCGCAAATCCCTACCAAATTACGCATCGCAAACAGCACCACCAAAGCCGCCATGCGTTTAGCGGCGCGTCGTCACATTCCCGAAAAAGACACCGCCCGGCCCAAACTCGGTTTTCCGGTACCGGTACGCGTATGGTTACGGCAGGAGCCCTATTATAATAAGGTAAAAGAGGCATTTACCGGTTCGGTCGCTACCCGCTTCTTTAACACCGATGTCCTGCTCCATTTCTTAAATGAACACTACACGGGTAAAAAGGATAACAGTAGAAAAATATGGACCGTTTACATGTTTTTGGTCTGGTATGAACTCTACTTTGAAAAATAATTGGAAATTCCTTTTGATTTGGATTTTTATTCGTGTTTTTGCAACTTTATTCTAATTAACTTGCGATTTTTTGACAAAATCGGCGGCTCAAAAGGCTTTTTTAGGCTTTTTGAGCCGTTTTTATCTGCCTTTTTCTGTTTAGTTGCACAAACTTTTCGCAAAAAAATACAAAATCAATTTTAATTCCCATTTTTGTAAATATTTGGGAATTTTGACACAGTTTATGATAAAACGCCGTAATTCGTGGTCATAATAGTCAAATTTACAAAAAAAACTACCGCTTTTTGTACGAATTTGACAAACGGCTTATAACCGTACCTCTGTGACGGAATTTTTCCCCTTTTTCGTAAAACCGCTGTCGAATTTATGCAAACTATACAAAAGTTGCGTTTTCTTTTTGTTTGACAATGTTTGAAATATCGGGTAAACTGCCTATTGTGCTTTTAAATGTTAGGCTGGCGAGAGTCGAACCTCTTTACGGTTTCGCTCGCCGCCTTTATCCGCGCAGGTTTGTACTCGTTTTTGCAAGGCGATAGCCTTGCGTCAAACTCGTACTTCCCTGCACAAAAAATTCGGCGGCAGAAACTCTGCCGACCTGCAAAAGCAAAAAT
>JAGBSU010000028.1 GCA_017631705.1 Clostridia bacterium
ATTAGATTCTTTGCTCTTGGAAAATGCCGTAGAAGAGCAATCTTCATCCGTTTCGTTGCGTATTACGGAAATTGAACCGAATAAAGGCCAACCGCGTAAACGGTTTGACGAGGCGGCGCTTTCGGAATTGGCGGCATCGGTGGCACAACACGGCGTGTTGCAACCGTTGCTGGTGCGTCCGTTGCCGAACGGTCAGTATCAACTCGTTGCCGGTGAACGGCGGTGGCGTGCGGCTCGTATGGCGGGTTTGCAGGAAGTGCCGGTGGTTATTCGGGAAATGAGCGAGCAAGAAGCGGCAGAGCTGGCGTTGATTGAAAACTTACAACGCCAAGACCTAAACCCGATAGAAGAGGCACAAGGTTATCGCACCTTGATGGAGTCGTATGGGTTAACGCAAGAAGAAACCGCCAAGGCGGTGAATAAATCCCGTCCGGCGGTGGCAAATGCTTTGCGGTTGCTGAGTTTGCCGAGCTCGGTTGCCTTACTGGTACAAAGCGGCGAACTTTCGGCGGGGCATGCGCGGACATTGTTGTCATTTGAAAGTAAAGAACAACAAGAAGCCGCCGCAAAAGAGGTTGTAGAAAAAGGGCTTTCGGTACGCGCTTTGGAAAAACTGGCAAAAGGGGCAAAAACACCGCCTTCGGAGAGGGCGCGTGTTCGTAGGGATAGCTTTTTTGACGAAGTAGAACTCGCATTAACCGAGCATTTGGGCAGAAAAGTAAGGGTTTCGGTTAAAGAAAAAGCCGGTCTTTTACAAATTGAATTTTACGACAAAGAAGATTTGGCACAGCTTGCTAATCTGTTAGACAATGAAAAGAGGAAGTAAACACCATGATTGATATTAAATTAGTACGCAGCAACCCTGATTTTGTAAAACAAGCCGTTCGCAAACGTGAAATGGACTTGGACAACGTTATCGACAAGATTTTGGAAATTGACGCCGAACGGCGCCGTTTGTCCGGTGAAACCGATACGCTTAAAGCCAAACAAAACAACACATCCAAGCAAATTCCCCAAATAAAAAAAGCCGGTGGCGACGTTTCTGAGATTATGGCAGAAATGAAAGAACTTTCGGCCAAAATTAAAGAAGCCGACGTCGAAATCGGTAAACTGGAAGAAAAACAAAAGGATTTGCTGTATGCTATCCCGAACTTGCCGGACGAAGATTTGGTCGGCGGCGGCAAAGAAAACAACGAAGCGGTGCATTATTTCAAAGAAAAACCGGAATTTTCGTTCCCGATTAAAAATCACGTCGAATTGTGCGAAGATTTAGGGCTCATTGACTATGAACGCGGCGCAAAATTAGCTGGTAACGGTTCATGGGTATACCGTGGCTGGGGCGCTCGTTTGGAATGGGCATTGCTCAACTTCTTTATTGACGAGCATATCAAAGATGGTTATGAATTTGTTTTGCCGCCCCACATGTTGGGCTACGATTGCGGTTACGTGGCGGGACAATTCCCGAAATTTGCGGAAGAGGTGTATTGGATTCAAAATCCTACCAGTTCCGACAAAAAGTTCATGCTTCCCACAGCAGAAACGGCGCTTGTTAACCTGCACCGTGACGAAGTTTTGTCAAAGGATGAGCTTCCGCGCAAATATATTGCTTATACACCGTGTTATCGCCGCGAAGCGGGCAGCTATCGTTCCGAAGAACGCGGTATGATTCGCGGACACCAATTTAACAAGGTGGAAATGGTACAATATACCACCGCAGAAGGCTCGGACGAAGCATTTGCCGAATTGGTCGGTAAAGCAGAACGCTTGGTACAACAACTCGGTTTACACTATCGGTTAAGCAAGTTAGCGGCCGGTGACTGCTCGTTCTCGATGGCACGTACGTCGGATATTGAAGTGTGGATTCCCAGTATGGAAATTTACAAAGAGGTTAGCTCGGCTTCTAACGCTCGCGATTATCAAGCGCGCCGCGGTAATGTAAAATATCGTGACGACGACGGAAAACTGAAGTTGGCACACACGCTCAATGCCTCCGGTTTGGCAACCAGCCGTGTGATTCCCGCCATTGTGGAGCAATACCAAAACGAAGACGGCTCGGTAACCGTGCCCGAAGTGTTGCGTAAATATTTAGGAATCGACGTCATTCGCAAATAATCATTGAGGCGGTTAAGCAGAAAAGCCGTATCCGACTTTTCTGCTTACCTTACGGTCAGTTCGAAACCATCCTGACCCTGCGCATGGCGCAGAAATCAAAACTATGGAGGCGCTTTCCTGTGAAACAAAATAAAAACCCCCGCCTTTCGCTTGTTTACCTTGCGCAGGCGGGTGTGATTGCGGCGGCATATACCGCGTTGACGGTGTTACTTCAACCGTTAAGCTATGGAGCGTTGCAAGTTCGAGTATCGGAAATGTTAACAATTCTGCCGGTGTATACGCCGGCGGCGATTCCCGGCTTGGCGGTGGGGTGTTTTCTTTCCAACTTGCTGGGGCTTTCTTCCGGTGCTAACCCGGCCGGTGGCTGGGATTTGCTGTTTGGAACACTTGCTACGCTTGTTGCCGCTTGGTTAACCCGAAAAGGAAAGGCGGTGCGCCCCGGTGGAGTACCGCTTTTGTCGACTTTACCGCCGGTATTTGTTAACGCCGTGGTAATCGGCGCCGAACTGTACGTGGTATACGGTGGATTCCCGTGGTGGCTACATATGCTGGCCGTTGCGGGCGGGCAATTGGTTGCTTGTGTGGGGTGTGGTTTGCTGTTTGCGACCACGCTCGAAAAAACCGGCATAGTAAAACATCTTTTAAGTTAACTAAACAGCGATACTGCGTAGTCTAATGCAAAGAAAAGTAAATATACAAGCGGTTGGTGCAGTAGGTAGATGATGAGTGCATGCCGCCCGATAAAAGAAAAGGCAGAAAACCGTTTGCGATAAAAACTTTTGGGAAATTTCCCTTTTTTTGCCCATATACTGGTATACGTACCGGCGAGAAAGCAGAAAAACCAAGGAAGCAGAGGAAAGTAGTCTGCGCACGGAGAAACGGGGCAAAGGCCAAACGGGTAAAGCCATGGCGTGTCTACGGCAGCAATTGGTAGATGCCATTCAAACACACCGGCAATGCCCAAATAGCCGCCCTTTGCAAAAGGCAAATGCCAACAAAGGATAAACAATAGCGTATTCAAAAGAATTCCCAGCCAAGGCGGGAAAAACCGCAAGGTGGGTAAAAACAATACGTATAGTAAAATACAGCTTGCCAAGCAATGCAAAACGCCAAACCAAATAAGCGAGTCGTTGCTTACGAGGCGCCAATAAACAGCCGTCCACATAGCGGCGGAAAGCAATATTGCCGTGCCGGCAAGCAAAAGACCTCGTTTGAGATTGTTATGGGATAACCGACAAGAAAGTCCGCAGATAAACACAAAAATTCCTGCGAAAAACGGTTGAACCGGCTCAAAGAA
>JAGBSU010000029.1 GCA_017631705.1 Clostridia bacterium
CATCGCTTGCTTGCGGGATTTCGTTGAACAGTACCGAACGAGCATCGTCCTCGGCAGCATGCGGCATGAAGCCCCAAATTTCCTCTGCGGTGAATGCCAAAATCGGCGCTACCATACGAGTGATGGTATTGAGAATACGATAAATCGTGGTTTGTGCCGCACGACGCGCTTTGCTATCGGCTTTTTCGACATACAAGCGATCTTTGAGCACATCCAAATAGAAGTTGGACAAATCCACCACGCAGAAGTGGTGAATGGCATGGAATGCATCGTGAAATTCAAAGTCTTCGTATGCTTTGCGTACTTCGGCAATTGTTTGATTTAAGCGGAGCAATGCCCAGCGGTCAATATCGAACAAGTCGGCATCGGCCACGCTATCGGTGTTGGGGTCAAAATCGTGAATGTTACCCAAAATGTAACGCGCGGTGTTACGCACTTTGCGATACGATTCGGACAATTGTTTCAAAATTTCTTTGGACAAACGCACGTCAACGCGGTAATCCAAGGAAGCGACCCACAAACGTAAAATTTCGGCGCCATAATCTTTAATCACTTCGTCGGGGGCGATGGCATTGCCAAGCGATTTATGCATGGCTTTACCTTCGCCGTCTACTACCCAACCGTGAGTGAGTACTGCTTTGTACGGAGCTTTGCCGTTGCAAGCCACCGAGGTGAGCAACGAGGATTGGAACCAACCACGGTATTGGTCGGCACCTTCCATATACAAGTCGGCGGGCCAATGCAGTTCGGGACGTTCTTTCATCACAGCGGCTTGCGTGACGCCAGAATCGAACCACACATCCATGATGTCGCTTTCCTTGCGGAAATGATGACCGCCGCAGTGCGGGCAGGTAGCACCCTCTGGTAAAATCTCATCGGCTTCGTGCGTATACCAGCCGTTGGAACCTTCCTTGCGGAACAATTCCGACACAGCGTCGATAAAGTCGCCGTCGATGATGGGTTTGCCGCAATCTTCGCAATAGAAAATCGGAATCGGCACGCCCCACAAGCGTTGACGGGAAATACACCAGTCGGCACGGTCGCGCACCATGGATTTGATGCGGTCTTCGCCCCAAGCAGGTAACCATTGCACGTCTTCGATGGCTTTGACAGCTTCGTCTTTGAAACTTTCCACCGAGCAGAACCATTGGTCGGTCGCACGGAACAGCACCGGCTTTTTACAACGCCAGCAGTGCGGGTATTGGTGAACAATCTTCTTCATAGCAAACAAAGCGCCGGTGTTATCCAGATGTACCGCAATGGCTTTGTTGGCTTCGTCGGTAGTCATACCGGCGCAGATGGAACCCGCTTCTTCGGTCATGTGGCCGGTGCTGTCCACCGGAACGCAAATGCCGATTTGCGGATAGTTTTTGCAAACGTTAAAGTCGTCCACACCATGACCGGGAGCGGTGTGAACACAACCGGTACCGCTTTCCAGCGTGACGTGGTCACCGATGATAATCAGCGATTCACGGTCCAAGAACGGATGCTGTGCTGTCATGAGTTCCAGTTCTTTACCGGTAAAGGTTGCCAGTACTTTGTAATCGGTGATACCGGCATTGGCCAAAGTTTCTTCGGTCAATGCTTCAGCGAGAATATAAATCTCGTCGCCACATTGTACCGCTTGGTAAGTAAAGTTCGGGCCTAAGCAGATGGCCAAGTTGGCGGGCAATGTCCAGGTGGTGGTTGTCCAAATCACAAACGAGGTTTTGGAAACGTCGACACCTTTGGCAGAAAGCACGCCTTTATCGTCTTTTACCGGGAATTTGACGTAGATGGAATAGCACGGGTCTTCACCGTATTCGATTTCGGCTTCTGCCAAAGCGGTTTGGCATTCTGAGCACCAGTATACGGGTTTTAAGCCTTTGAAGATGTAACCTTTTTTCGCCATTTCACCGAAAATTTCGATTTGTTTGGCTTCGAATTCGGGTTTTAGGGTGAGGTACGGGTTTTCCCAGTCACCCAACGCACCGAGGCGTTTAAATTGTTCGGTTTGGTCGTGCACATAGCCAAGCGCAAAATCACGGCAAATATTACGCAATTCGACCGGAGACATGGTCATCACGTTTTCGGCACCGGCTTTGGCACGGGCTTTGAGTTCAATCGGTAAGCCGTGGGTGTCAAAACCCGGTACAAACGGTGCTTGATAACCGGTCATGTTACGATACCGCACAATCATATCTTTAATAATTTTGTTGAGTGCCGTACCGATATGAATGTTACCGTTGGCATACGGAGGGCCGTCGTGCAAAACGTATTTCGGTTTGCCGGCATTTTTCTCCATTAACTTTTCATAAAGCTTGTTTTCATCCCACTGAGCCAGCATTTGCGGTTCCCGTTGCGGCAAGCCCGCACGCATGGGGAATTCGGTTTGCGGCAAATTCAGGGTTTGATTATAGTCTTGCTGTTGCATGTGCACTTTCTCCTGTAACGTTTATTTTTTCTTGCGGAAAAGGCCGCGTTTTTCTTCTTGTTCTAAATCCTCGAAGCGATAGTCTTCGCCAAATTGCAGGTTAGCAAAACGCGATAACGTTTCTTGTTCTTCCTCTGCCGGTGCGGCAGGAGTTTCTTCCTCGGCGGCGGGAGCAACGGTAATCGTTTCCTCTTCGACAACGATAGCCGGTTCTTCCACTTTGGCGGGTTCTTCTTTCACTTCGGGTAACACGTTAATTTGTGCCAAGTGCTCTTTATAAATATCGAGCATCTTTTGTTTGAAGTTCGAAACCTCACGGCGAACGCGTTCCAACTCTTGTTTTTCATTTTCGATTTGTTTTTCGGCTTCCTCGTGAATGTTTTTGGCGCGAGTTTCGGCTTCGGCTAAGATGGCGGCGGCA
>JAGBSU010000002.1 GCA_017631705.1 Clostridia bacterium
ATCGTGGCTCAAAGGCGGTTGCCTTGCCTCGGAAATGGAATCGGCAACGCTGTATATTGTCGCCGCTTCCTTGGGTCTTCGTGCGGGTTGTGTCTTACACGCTGTATGGAATCAAGAACGCCGTAAAGCCGGTTTGGCAGATACCCAATGTGAAAGTACGGAAAAAGCGGTAAAAACGGCAATAAATGCGCTCAAAATCTTGATTAATTCTTAACATTATGTTATAATATTTGAATATCTTATAAGGTGGTGAGCGATTGCGTATTTTAGGAATAGACCCCGGCTATGCTATTGTCGGTTGGGGTATCATAGACTATCAAGGCGGTCGCTTTACACCGCAGGATTTTGGCGCGGTATTAACACCTGCCGAAATGCCGTTTGTGAAGCGTTTGCAACAGATATACACTGATTTAACGACAATCATCGAACGCCTATCGCCGGATGTTATGGCAATTGAAAAACTGTATTTCCAAAACAACCAAAAAACAGCGATTGAGGTCGCTGAGGCAAGAGGTGTTATTTTGTTAGCGGCACAAAACAGCGGCATACCGATTTTTGAATACACCCCCTTGCAAGTGAAAAGTGCAGTAACAGGTTTTGGACAAGCTCAAAAACCGCAGGTGATGGAAATGACCAAACGGTTATTGCGATTACCGCAAGTCCCCAAACCGGATGACACTGCCGACGCCTTGGCCATTGCTATTTGCCACGCTCAAATGGGTGGTACAGAACTTAAACTACGCATCATGAAAGGACGATAAACCATGCTTTACAGTTTACGCGGTACTTTACTTCAACGCGAGGCTAATTTAGCGGTTATAGAATGCGGCGGCGTGGGATATCAGTGTGCCATTACGGTGAACACAGCTCGTCAACTTCCCAACATCGGCAGTGAAGCCATGTTGTATACTTATTTGGCTGTTCGTGAAGATGCGGTGGAATTGTTCGGCTTTGCAGACCGTAATGAATTGGCGTGCTTTAAACTGTTAACCGGTGTCAGCGGTGTCGGTCCCAAAGCCGGTCTTTCGATTTTGTCGGAGTTATCGCCGGAACAAGTCGCATTAGCCATAGCAGGTGGCGATTATAAATCTTTGACAAGGGCACAAGGTGTCGGGCCGAAATTGGCACAACGCATGGTGTTGGAACTCAAAGATAAAATGGGATTGCCGTCGGCCGCAAACGGTATTGTGGTATATAGCCCTGTTGTTGCCGGTGGGATTAACGCTTCAGGAAACGCGGCAGAAGCGGTGAGTGCATTAACCGTGCTCGGCTTTAACACCTCGGAAGCATCGGCGGCAGTTGCTAAGCTTGATAGTAATTTAACAGTAGAAGAAATGGTTCGCCAAGCTTTAAAAACATTTGGAAGTAGGTGAGAAATATGGAAGAAATGGATTATGAAAACCGCATTGTTTCCACGGAATATTTACCGGAAGACGAGGGGGATAATCCTCTTCGTCCACGCACTCTACAAGAATATATCGGTCAAGAAAAGGTGAAGGAAAATTTAGCCGTGTTCATTGATGCGGCTAAATTGCGTAATGACACGCTGGACCATGTGTTGTTATACGGTCCTCCGGGTCTTGGGAAAACCACCCTTTCCGCCATCATCGCTCACGAACTGGGTGTGAATTTCCGCATCACTTCCGGTCCGGCTTTGGAACGTCCGGGCGATTTGGCGGCTTTACTTACCAACTTAGAACAAGGCGATGTCCTTTTTATTGATGAAATTCATCGCCTGCCGCGCACGGTTGAAGAAATTTTATATCCGGCTATGGAGGATTTTTCGATTGATATTATCAACGGAAAAGGTCAAGGTGCTATGTCAATCCATTTACCGTTGCCGAAATTCACCCTCATCGGTGCCACTACACGAGCCGGTCAACTATCGGCTCCGTTGCGTGACCGTTTCGGTGTGACCTGCCGTTTGGAAATGTATACACCGGAAGAATTGGCAAAAATTGTTTCGCGTAGTGCGGATATTTTAGGCATCGCTTGTGATAGCGACGGTGCATTGGAAATCGCTTCGCGTTCGCGCGGTACGCCGCGTATTGCCAACCGTTTACTCAAACGCGTACGTGACTTCGCTCAAATATTGAACGATGGCGTTATTAATGAAATGTCGGCACGCACCGCTTTGGATAAATTGGAAGTAGACGAACTGGGTTTAGATATGGTCGACCGTCGTATGCTGTTGGCAATGATTCAACACTACAACGGTGGCCCTGTTGGTTTGGACACCTTGGCAGCCGTTATTGGTGAAGAAGCGGTTACCATTGAAGATGTATATGAGCCGTATTTGTTACAACTCGGTTTTATCAACCGCACACCGCGTGGGCGTATCGTGTTACCCGCCGCCTACGAACATTTGGGTCTTAGTTATCAAATGACGTTGTAAAGGAAAATAGCAATACATGAGAACAGCAAGTAATTGGAAAGACTATGAACTGCTGGATGCCACAGACGGCGAACGTTTAGAACGGTGGGGCGAATGTATACTCATTCGTCCCGATCCTCAAATTTTGTGGCACACCGGCAAACGTCACCCTTTATGGAAAAAAGCACATGCACGGTATCACCGTTCCCACACCGGCGGTGGAAAATGGGAAGTATATCATTCCTTGCCGGATGTATGGGATATCACCTATAAAAGTCCCGAAAACGCACTCACCGATTTAAAATTTCATTTAAAACCGATGGGTTTCAAGCATACCGGTTTGTTTCCCGAACAAGCGGTCAACTGGGATATGATGGCATCCATGATTGCCTTGGCCGGGCGTCCCATTCGTGTGCTCAATTTGTTTGGTTATACCGGTGCCGCTACGCTTGCTTGTGTGGCAGCAGGCGCACATGTCACGCACGTAGATGCCTCTAAAGGAATGGTCACATGGGGGCGTGAAAACGCGGTGCTTTCCGGTTTGGCTGACCGCCCGATGCGTTGGTTGGTCGACGATTGCGGGAAATTCGTTCAACGTGAACAACGTCGTCAAAACACCTACGATGCCATTATCATGGACCCGCCGTCATACGGTCGCGGCCCGAATGGTGAAGTGTGGAAACTTGAAGACCAAATCTACGATTTTATCAAAGAATGTTCGGTTCTCCTTTCGGATAACCCTTTGTTTGTTTTAGTTAATTCTTATACTACCGGTTTACCGCCTTCAGTAATGCAATATATGCTGGGTGACTTGCTTGTGCCGCGGTACGGCGGAGTAACCTCGGCGGATGAAATCGGTTTACCGGTTACCCAAAGCGGCATGGTACTACCATGTGGGGCTACGGCTATTTGGAAAGCGGGGGAAAGCAAGTGACCATGTTTTCTGTCAATGACCTCTGTTTTAAATACGAAGAAGAGGGTGCAGACGAAAAAGCAGTTGTTTTAGATAATATTTCCCTAAATATTCAAAAAGGCTCTTTTGTGGCATTGCTGGGTCATAACGGATGCGGCAAATCCACCCTTGCTAAACATTTTAACGCTATGCTATTGCCGCTTGGCGGTACGGTGTTTGTCAAGGACATGGACACAAAAGACGAAGATAAAGTATACAATATCCGCAGCACGGTCGGTATGGTGCTGCAAAACCCCGACAATCAGTTGATTTCCACAATTGTTGAGGAGGATGTGGCATTTGGTCCCGAAAACTTGGGTGTTCCGCCCGAGGAAATTCGCAAACGTGTCGACAATGCGTTGCATGCGGTGGGAATGTATGACTATCGGTTGCACGCGTCGCATAAATTATCCGGTGGTCAAAAACAACGTATTGCGATTGCCGGCGTTTTGGCAATGAACCCAGAATGTATTGTCTTAGACGAACCGACTGCCATGTTAGACCCGCAAGGTAGACATGAAGTGATGGAAACGGTATGTCGGTTGCACCGCGAACAAGGCATAACGGTGGTACTCATCACGCACTACATGGAAGAAGCGGTGTTAGCCGATCGTGTGGTGGTTATGGAACAAGGCCATTTGGTCATGGATGGTACGCCTCGCGAAGTGTTTTCCAAGGCCCAAATACTCAAAGATATGCAATTAGATGTTCCCCAACCTACCGAATTATGTCATTTGCTTCACCATGATGGTGTGGCTTTACCAACCGATGTATTAACTGTTGAAGAATGTGTCGAAGCACTCACCCTGTTGCTTAAAAAGTAAGGAAGAACGATTCATGGCTTTTATCGAAACAAAAAACTGCACCGTGCGGTATTCCCCCGGAACACCGTTTGAAAAAGAAGCTCTCAGCGCGGTATCGGTTACCGTAGAGGAGGGTGAATTTGTTGGTGTTATTGGGCATACCGGCTCCGGCAAATCCAGTTTTGTTCAATTGCTTAACGGATTGTTAAAACCGGACGACGGTGTTGTATTGATAGATGGTAAAAATATTTGGGAAAACCCTAAAGATATTCGTTTTGTACGCTTTCAAGTCGGTATGGTGTTTCAATATCCCGAACATCAACTGTTTGAAGAAACCGTATATAAAGACATTGCCTTCGGTCCTACCAACATGGGATTGAGTGCCGAAGAAGTCAACGAGCGTGTACTGCACGCGGCACAACTGGTTGGCTTACCGCAAGAACTGTTAGAAAAAACACCGTTTGAACTTTCCGGTGGGGAAAAACGTCGTGCCGCCATCGCCGGCGTATTAGCCATGGAGCCGCGTGTCTTGATTTTGGATGAACCGACTGCCGGCTTGGACCCCCAAGGCCGTGAGATGATTTTAGAGGTTATCGGTGCGTATCACCGCAAAAAAAAGGCAACGGTGTTGTTGGTTTCGCACAGCATGGAAGATGTGGCTCGCGTAGCGGACCGTGTGTTGGTACTCAACCACGGTGAAGTGGCCATGTTTGAACCTACCAACATGATTTTTTCTCGTGTACAAGAATTGGAATCTATAGGACTGACCGTGCCTGCTATTACGAAAATCTGCAAAGGTTTGCGGGAAAAAGGTATTGCTCTTCCCGATAATATCTACACCGTAGAACAAGCACACGCAGTTCTTTTAAGCCTATTGAAAGGCGGTGACGTTCGTGCTGTCTGATATTACCATCGGTCAATTTTTTCCCGGCAATTCGGTTTTACATCGTTTAGACCCACGAGTTAAGCTGATTTTGGTTTTCACCTATATTGTCGCCGTTTTTATACCGGATAATTGGTTGGGCTTAGCGTTGTCGGTTGCCTTGTTGTTGGTGTTAATTGGTTTATCACGTATTCCGCCTAAGGTGATGATAAAAGGACTAAAACCGGTGTTGCCGTTGTTGGCGTTTACTTCTCTCATTAATATTTTCTATGTTAAAGGCACGATTTTAGCGGAATTTTGGATTTTTAAAATCAGTCTAGAAGGCATTTATACAGCTTTGTTTATTGCTGTCCGCATTCTTTGCCTCATTGCCGCCGGCTCGTTACTGACCTATACCACCTCACCTACAGCATTAACCGATGCTTTAGAGCGTATTATGAGTCCTTTGAAGGTGCTTCACGTACCGGTTCATGAGATTGCCATGATGATGACGATTGCCCTGAGGTTTATACCGACGCTGATAGAAGAAACCGATAAAATTATGTCTGCACAAAAAGCACGCGGAGCAGATATGGAAAGCGGCAATTTATTACACCGTGTAAAAGCACTGATACCGGTGTTGGTTCCATTGTTTGTTTCTTCGTTTCGCCGTGCATACGATTTGGCAACCGCTATGGAATGTCGTTGTTATCACGGGGGAGAAGGACGAACGCGCTTAAAACAATTTCACATGGTTCTTGCCGATTATATTGCCGTAGCAGTCATGCTTTTGTTAGTAGTACTAATGATTATGACTAACTTGTTTTCATCGGCGGTACTGTAACGATAAAAAGGGGGAGTCTCTGTGGCACAGGTGTGCTTGACATTACAATATGACGGCACGCAGTACCACGGTTGGCAGGTACAACCAAACGGTGTTACCGTTCAACAAGTATTACAGGATGCCATTCAAACCGTTACGGGCATTCGTGCATCGGTTACCGGTTGCAGTCGTACCGATTCCGGTGTACACGCCCGTCATTTCTATTGCACAACAGTACTTCCCGAGCGTTTTCCACCCGAACAATTTGTCAAGGCTCTGAATGCCAATTTGCCTCGCGATATTGTCGTGTCGGCGTGTGTACCGGTAGAAGAGGATTTTCATCCGCGGTATTCAGCGGTGAAAAAACGGTATGTTTATTATATTTGGAACGGTGCGGTGCGTAATCCTTTTTGGGAGAAATATTCTCTCCACCACCGTAATAAGTTGGATGAAAAAAGCATGAACGAAACGGCAAGTTTGTTTGTCGGTACATACGATTTTTCAGCTTTTTGTTCTTCGGCAAGTGAAGTGCAGGATAAAGTACGTACCATCTACCGTGCCGATGTTCTTCGAGACGGCGATTTGATTTGCTTTACCATTGAGGGGAATGGCTTTTTATATAATATGGTTCGCATCATAGTCGGTACGATATTAGAGGTAGAAACCGGAAAACTGTCGAGACAAACCGTTTATCAAGCGTTAACAAGCGGTAATCGTCAACATGCCGGTCTGACCTCACCGGCATGCGGTTTGTTCTTAGATGAAGTGTTTTATACACATTAACAGGGAGGAACAGTCATGGGCAATAAACGCTCTTCAAAAACCGAAAAAACGGCAAAACG
>JAGBSU010000030.1 GCA_017631705.1 Clostridia bacterium
CGGCAGCTTCCAAATTGGGCGAAATCATTGCTACTCACGTTATCCCGCGTCCTCACGGCGATGTGGAAAAAATTCTTCCCGTTTTGAAGTAATTTGGTAGAACGCGCGGAGAGAGCGTTCGCTCTCTCCGCGTTCTAACCACCCTTTTAAAGATTACTTAAAGATTATTAAGAAAAGGTGAGCTCGATGTTCGTCGGAAAAGTTGTGGGAAGCATTGTTTCCACACGCAAAAACGAAAATTTAATCGGCAGTAAATTTATGGTGGTAGAGCCTCTCGCCGAACTCGGCGGCACCTCTGCAAACATTGTTGCCATCGACAACGTCGGTGCCGGTATCGGTGAGGTAGTATTGGTTGCTACCGGCAGTGCCGCCCGCATCGGTTGTAATATGGCAGATGCACCGGTTGATGCCGCGATTGTCGGTATTGTCGATAGCGGTATCGGTTTGAATAACCATGAACATAACTGAACTCAAAACCGTTCTTCGTGACGGTGGCGTAGTTGGTGCCGGCGGTGCCGGCTTCCCTTCCTATGCCAAACTCGACACGCGTGCCGATACCCTCATTTTAAACTGCGCAGAATGTGAGCCGCTGCTCCGTCTGCACCGTCAAATGTTAGAACGGTACGCTGGGGAAATTGTGAACACCCTTCATGTGCTGGCCGAAGCGGTAGAGGCAAAAACGGTGATTATCGCCGTTAAAAAGTCATACACCCGCACCATTGAGGCAGTCAAACAGCACCTCTCATCACACCCGAATATGTCGCTCTGCTTGTTGCCGGAAGTTTACCCTGCCGGTGACGAAGTGGTGCTAATTTACGAAGCCAACGGCAAAGTCGTGCCGGCAGGCGGTTTACCGATTGCTATCGGTGTCACGGTTTTTAATGTAGAAACCGTGTATAACATTTCGCAATTGTTAGCAGGGACTCCGGTAACCCACAAATTCGTTACCGTGGCAGGCGAGGTTGCCTCCCCCATGACCCTGCACGTACCGCTCGGTACTTCCTTCCAAGAACTGCTGACTTTGGCAGGCGGTGTTACCACCCCTCACCCTGCTTACTGTGTCGGCGGTCCGATGATGGGTCGTCTGGGCAGTCCGTTTGAGCCGGTCACCAAAACCACCAACGCTATTCTGGTCTTACCGGCAGACCACCCTTTAATTCAGAAAAAACAGGCAAAGCCTTTTATTGATATGAAGCGTGCGATGGCGGCTTGCTGCCAATGCAATTACTGCACGGACCTGTGCCCCCGCTATTTGTTAGGGCACCCCATCGAACCGAGCAAATTCATGCTCTACGCTTCCAACGGTGTCACCAACGATGCCACACCGTACGTCAACTCATTCTTCTGTTGCGGTTGCGGCTTGTGTGAACTGTATTCCTGCGGTCAGGGTCTTTCCCCCCGTTCGCTGTTAGCGGCTTGTAAAAGCAGCTTGCGTGAACACGGTGTTCGCCCGCCCGCACAACCCGAACTACAACCTGTCAGCGACGTACGCTCGTATCGCCGCGTTCCGATGCGCCGCTTAATGGCCCGCCTCGGTTTATCGCAATATAACCGCTCGGCACCGTTTTCCGATGCGGTTGTAAAACCTGCCGAATTGCGGTTGTTATTATCGCAACACATCGGCGCTCCTGCTAAACCGTTGGTAGCAGTCGGTGATACCGTCACCGCCGGTCAACGGATTGCCGAAACACCGGCAGATTCCCTCGGTGTCGCGTTGCACGCACCGATAGCAGGCAAAATCACCTCGATTACCGATACCGTCATAACGATTAAGGAGGTTACGACATGAGAAAAGCCATCGGCATGGTGGAATATAAAACCGTATCCTCCGGTATGAGTGCCGCTGACCGCATGGTCAAAACCTCCGAGGTGGATATTTTAGAAGCCAGCACCGTTTGCCCCGGCAAATATTTGGTGTTAATCAGCGGTGATTTAAGTGCCGTCAAGGCTGCTGTGGAAGCCGCTACGGTGCATTATCCCGACACCTTGATTGACAGTTTTGTGTTGGGCAACCCGCACGAATCCATTTTCACCGCACTATACGGTGCATCGGACATCGGCGAACCCGATGCTCTCGGTGTACTCGAAACTTTCACCGCCGCCGCTGCGATTGTCGCCGCCGATATTGCCGCCAAAACGGCTCAGGTGGACCTCATTGAATTGCGTTTGGCACGCGGTATGTGCGGTAAATCGTATTTGTTACTGACCGGTGAAATCGCCGCC
Source organism: Clostridia bacterium (assembly GCA_017631705.1). Taxonomy (GTDB): domain Bacteria; phylum Bacillota; class Clostridia; order Oscillospirales; family Acutalibacteraceae; genus RGIG3009. The sequence continues at coordinate 2,224 of JAGBSU010000030.1, forward strand.
GTACAAGCCGCCATTGATAAGGCAAAGGCAGGTGCAGGAGAAACCGGTATGTTCCTCGACAGCGCTGTCATTCCTCATCCCGACGAAAAAACTTGGCGCAGTATCCTATAACAAGGAGGACCATGTCCATGTTAGCCATTGAACGCCGTAATGCGATATTGGCAAAACTTTCGGTGGAAGGTAAGGTCATTGTTGCCGATTTGAGCAATGAATTTGATGTTACTGAAGAAACTATCCGTCGTGACTTGGAAAAATTAGATAACGAGGGTTTGGCAAAGAAAACCTACGGCGGTGCCGTTTCCAATCAAGCCTTCAATGTTGATTTGCCGTACAGCGTGCGTAAGCGTGCCAATGTGGAACGCAAACAACGCATTGCCGAAAAAATCGGCGAAATGATTCACGACGGCGACTACATCATGTTAGATGCCAGTTCCACCGCCATTTTTGTGATTAAATACATCAAATCCCTCAAAAACATCACGATTATTACCAACTCGGTAGAAATATTGTTTGAGCTTGCCGATAAAGAAGGTTGGAATGTGCTGTCCACCGGCGGTTCGCTCAAGGAGGGTGCGTTATCCTTGGTCGGTGCTTCTGCCGAAAAAATGATTCGCAGCTTCCATGTTAATTTGGCGGTTTGTTCCTCTAAGGGGATTGATATGTCCATGGGCATTACCGATTCTAACGAAAA
>JAGBSU010000031.1 GCA_017631705.1 Clostridia bacterium
GGTGGAGGTATATACAACGAATATAAACTCACCATAAAAAACGGCAACATTGTAGGCAACACAGCAATTCGTGGTGGCGGGGTGTACAACACTTCTCAACTAACCACATTCACCATGAAAGGTGGCAACATTGTGGGTAACACAGCAGGTGAAGGTAGCGGTATATTATTTGAACGTTGTACAATATTCGACATAACCGGTGGAGCTATCAAAGATAGTATTGCCATATGGGGACGTGAAACAGGTACCGTCACCGGCGGCTACTTCGGAAAGAATGCCTTGGATCCTATTCTGGGCGCATCCTGTTTAGGTTCGAAATCCTCTTATTACGACAACGACGGCAGCAATTCAGCGTATCCGAAAGACATGTATCCTTACATGGTAAAATAGTGCGCGAGGCGGGCGTTTTTGCCCGCCTTTTTTTCAACCTACTCCACGTCACTGCGTGCAGGCGGTGGTGTTGGAGGAAATTCAATCATCATTGAAATAATATTGAAATATTGAAAAATCTTTGTAATAATGTAAAAAAAAGTTATTTTTTACTTGCAAAACCTTTCAATCTATGATATAATAAATTGGATGTTTTTATAATTTAAGAGGGAAAGTGTTTATGAAAAAAAATTTTGTAAAATATTTTGTTTTGTATTTGATTATCTCCTCATTTTTTTCCGGTTGCAAGGGCGTTTTACAGCGGGAACTCCCTGAGGCGAATCCGATGTTGACACCTACCCTAACTCTTTCTTCATCCGTTAGCAACGGCATTAAGGTTTTTCACCCTGATGGGAGGATCGACAGTTATAAAAACTTCACCTCTTTAAAAAACGGCTTGGACAGTAACGGCGCAATATATCAGCTCACCACGAATCAGACCGTAACCGAAAGCTTTATCATCGATAAGGATGTTACCGTAACACTGGACTTAAACGGATTTGTCCTAACACTTAGGACGGCAAACACGTTTTTGACAAACAATGGTAATCTTACCATTACAGACAGCAGACCTTCTTCACTGCATAAGTACAACAAGGGAGCCAATGGTATTTACGTTTGGAATGATAGAGAAGGCACTCTGGAACGGACCGGCGGCGCTATTGTCGGTTCCAGCGCAAATCCCAGAAATCAAACTGGCCTTGTTATAGAAAACAACGGAGTTTTCACCCTGGAAAGCGGCAATATTATGGGGAGTGTCTCGCTAACGGATAAGAGTGTTATTGTAAATAGCGGGGTTGCTTACATCAAAGGCGGGCTAATCGAGGGAAATACATCTTCGAAAGGCTGTGGCGGTATTTATAACACAAAAGATCTTTACATCAGTGGCGGTCTGATACAAAACAATATGTCCGGCAAAGGAGTCGGATGCAATATAGAATCCAACGGAGAAAATGGTCCTGCAAACGTAACCATGACCGGCGGCGCAATTATCAGCGCAAAAAGTCCGTCTGTACGCATTACGGGCTCACAATCAGTTTTAACCATGCAAGACGGCGGAATTTTGGGCGGACTTGCCCGTTACGCAGCTGGAACGATCACTATTCACGGCGGTTATTTTGATGAAATTCCGGAAGGAGATTTTATATCTGCAACATCGGCGCGAATTCCCAACGATGGGGGAAATCCTCTATATCCCGCTGACAAATATTTAGTCAGAATTGTACCGCCAACGCAGGAAAATGGGAAAATTGAAATTACATATTCCTACGGAGATTCGATCAGCGTAGAGGCTGCGAACTTTTCCGATGAATTATTTGTTGACGGCGCAACATATAAATTGTCAGGAAACATTGGGCTTACAAACAATCTTACGGTGCCTGCAGGTGTTTCAATTGTTTTAGATCTTAACGGATTTGTCCTTAAAGGCACGGGAAACGGAAGCGTTATAACCAACAATGGAAATCTTACCATTGACGACAGCGATTCCGATTCTCAGCACAAGTATACCAAAGGCAGTGACGGTCTTTACACTTGGGATGATGCGAATGGTACCATTACCATAACCGGCGGCGCCATTATCGGCGGGAAGGTCTTAGAAGCCGAAATCGGCGGCGGAATAACCAATAACGGGAACCTCACCTTGAGAAAAGGCAGTATTGTCGGCAATTTCAGTTCCGAAAACGGTGGCGGAATTTACAACAACGAAAGGCTCATCATGGAAGGCGGCAGAATCGAAGGCAATAGATCGGAAAAAGGCGGCGGCGGAATTTACAGCAATAACCGTTTAACCATCGTCGACGTTTTGATAAAAGACAACGTTTCCGGAACAAATACGGCAAACAACATTGAACTCGATTCCTTAGGGCAATCCTCCGATTGTACCATGGTGGGCGGAACAATTTGCGGGACGGAAGGCACTTCGGTGCTGGTTAGCGGTTCTCTGTCGACCTTCACAATTACCGGTGGCGGAATTGACGGAGAAATTGTCCCGATTTCTCAGGGAAAGATCGCTGTTTCAGGCGGTTATTTCGGTCAAAAGCCCGATACCGCATGGATTGGGAAAAATTACGGACTTGAGTCCAACACGGGGGACAATTCCATCTTTCCCACGAACAAATATCCCTATATGGTAACTCAGTCGGAAAGTAGAGACATATTTGTAACATACGCAGATGGTACCACAGGTTACATCAGCGTTGAAGACTTTGCGGCTTTGGACAAGTCCGGTGCCGCATATCAGTTGCTGCAAGATCTTCAACTTACAACCGATCTTACAGTGCCTTCCGGCATTACTGTAACCTTGGACCTTAACGGATTTATCCTAAAAGGCACGGGGAAAAACAGTGTTATTACCAACAACGGAAATCTTACGATTATTGACAGTAATCCCACTGCACCCCATAAATACAGCGAGAACGGCTACGGGCTTTACATTCGAAATGATTCGAGCGGTACAAATACCTTGCCCGGTGGTGCTATTCTCGGTGGTAATGGTGTCACCGGCGGCGGCATCAATAACTGCGGCTTACTGAATTTGCAAGCCGGTAACATCGTAGGGAATACGGCAAATAGCGGTGGCGGTGTGTACAACAGTGGCACGTTCAACATGGATGGCGGCAAGATTGTGGGCAACAGGGCGACAAATAACGGCGGTGGTGTCAATACCGTCGGCGAAAGCATCACGAACATCAGAAATGGCGATATTATCGACAACACGGCCGAAAAGGACGGCGGTGGCGTAAATAACGAAAAAGGCGGCGAAACCAACATAACCGGCGGAAATATCAGCGGCAACAAGGCCGATAACGACGGCGGTGGTATCAACAACGACGGCGAATTGGACGTAAAAGGCGGCTCAATCAGCAATAACATCGCAAAGGGCAACGGCGGCGGTATCGATAACGGTGACAGTAGTGTTATGAACATCAACAAAGGTGATATTACCGGCAACGAGGCCACCAACGGCGGCGGTGTGAATAACACCGGAGAACTGAACATCAACGGCGGAAATATCAGCGGCAACACGGCCGATAACAACGGCGGTGGCGTCAACTCCGATGGCGAACTGGACGTAAAAGGCGGCGTCATCAGTGGCAACGTAGCCGGAGGAAACGGTGGCGGTATCAATACCGAAGCAAGTGGCCGAGCGGACATCAGCAAAGGTGATATTACCGGCAACGAGGCCACCAACGGCGGCGGTATCAACATCGGAGCCGGCAGCGAAGTGAACATACATGGTGGCAATATTACCGGCAACGAGGCCAAAGAGGACGGCGGTGGCGTGAATAACACCGGAGAGCTGACCATCAGCGGCGGAAACATCAGGGACAACAAGGCCGGTAACGACGGCGGTGGCGTAAACAATGACGGCGATTTGGACGTGAAAGGCGGCGTCATCAGTGGCAACGAAGCCGGAGGAAACGGCGGCGGTATCAACACCGAAGACGGCGGCGTTACGGACATCAACAAAGGCGATATTACAGGCAACGAGGCCACCAACGGCGGCGGTATTAACACCGAAGACGGCGGAACGACAAACATAAATGACGGCAACATCACCGAAAACGAGGCCAAAGAAAACGGCGGTGGCGTGAACAACGAAACCGGTGGAACGACCAACATAAAAGGCGGCAACATCACCAACAACATCGCAGGTAACGACGGCGGTGGTGTGAACAACGACGGCGATTTGGACGTGAACGGCGGCAAAATCTCCAACAACACAGCAACCGGAAACGGTGGCGGTATCAATACCGGTGACGGCGGCGTTACGGACATAAACAAAGGTGATATTACAGGAAATGAGGCCACCAACGGCGGCGGTATCAACACCGAAGACGGCGGAACGACCAACATAAATGACGGCAACATCACCGGCAACACAGCCAAGGAAGACGGCGGTGGCGTCAATAACGAAGATGGCGGAACAACCAATATCAACGGCGGAAATATCACCGGCAACATCGCAGGTAACGACGGCGGTGGCGTCAACAACGACGGAGATTTGGACGTAAACGGCGGCACAATCAGCAATAACATCGCAAAGGGCGACGGTGGCGGTATCAATACCGGTGACGGCGGCGTTACGGACATTAACGACGGTGATATTACAGGAAATGAGGCCACCAACGGCGGCGGTATTAACACCGAATACGGCGGAACGACAAACATAAATGACGGCAACATTACCGGCAACACAGCCAAGGAAGACGGCGGTGGCGTCAATAACGAAGATGGCGGAACAACCAATATCAACGGCGGAAATATCAGCGGCAACATCGCAGGTAACAACGGCGGTGGTGTCAACAACGACGGTGATTTGGACGTGAACGGCGGTGACATCAGCGGTAACACCGCCGGAGGAAACGGTGGCGGTATCAATACCGGAAACGGTGGCGTTACGGACATTAACGACGGAAATATTACCGACAACACGGCCACTAACGGCGGTGGTGTGAACACCGAAAATGGCGGAACGACCAATATCAACGGCGGAAATATCAGCGAAAACGAGGCCGAAAATAACGGTGGCGGCGTGAATAACGAAAACGGCGGAACGACCAACATAAAAGGCGGCGAAATTACCAATAACACAGCAGGTGGAGACGGCGGCGGCGTGAACAACGACGGCGAATTGGACGTGAACGGCGGCCACATAGGCGGTAACACGGCCGGTGGCACAGGAGATGCAGTCAACACCGGTAACACGGGAAATACAGAAATTTCCGGCGGAAATATAAACGGCGACATTAGCAACGAAGATGGCGGAGACACCAACATAACCGGTGGCACGGTAACCGATACCGAATTTGTTGATCCGGATTACACCACGGATGTAAATCCCGACGGAACCGTCTCAATTTACGCAAAACTGCTCAAAATAACGTACAGCGGACGGACCGAATACATTCACGAAGGCAATATTGACGAGTTTACGACTTTTGCCCGCAACAACGCCACATATACGTTGATGAAAAACGTTCGCCTTGTCCACAGTTTGACGGTGGCACAAAACATCACTGTTACCTTGGATTTGCACGGATTTATCCTCAAAGGTGCTGGAAACGGTAGCGTCATCAGCAACAGCGGTAAACTTACCCTTACAGACGGCAACTCAACGGCGGTTCATAAATACAC